>CAXAIH010000053.1:0-9701 GCA_963968755.1 uncultured Flavobacteriales bacterium | reverse complement strand
CCCTTCAGCTTTCCACACTCAAACGGGAGTATCTCGAAAAGCTCATGGAAAAGAAGATCACCGCCATGGCCTGGGATTATTACAAGGATGAAGTTGGTATCTATCCTGTAGTTCGGGCTATGGGAGAAATAGCGGGAACAACCTCCATCCTCGTTGCTGCAGAGCTTCTTGGAAATCACAAGCAGGGCCGTAAGTCTATGCTGGGAGGAATATCAGGCGTTACCCCAACTGAAGTAGTGATTATAGGAGCGGGAGCAGTGGGTGAATATGCAACACGGGCAGCTTTAGGGCTTGGAGCTTCTGTGATGGTTTTCGACAGCTCAACTTATAAGTTGAGCCGATTGCAAAACGACATTGGTGTTCGGATTAAAACCTGCACGATTCAGCCGCAGGTGCTTTCCAATGCCCTCGCTCAAGCAGATGTTGCCATTGGTGCCGTCCGAGCTCGATCGGGAAGAACTCCTTGTATTGTGACCGAAATGATGGTTGAGAAGATGAAGGCTGGGGCCGTAATCGTAGATGTCTCAATAGATCAAGGGGGCTGTTTTGAAACTTCAGAGGTCACAAATCATATGTCGCCCACAGTAACCAAATTTGATGTCATCCATTATGGCGTGCCGAACATCGCATCAAGAGTTTCCAAAACAGCATCCAGAGCCTTGAGCAATATTTTTGTCCCTGTGCTTTTGAACTTTGGGGAACATGGGAATTTTGAAAACGTCTTAAGAACCTATTCTGGCGTGCGACATGGAACCTATCTCTACAACGGAACCCTCACAAATAAGGTACTTGCCGATGCCTTCAAGATGAACAGCAAAGATCTTGATTTGCTGATGGCTGCTTTTTGATTCCGCTAACTTCGCAGCATGAGTTGGAAACGGTGGCGTGCATTTCTAGTTGGTGTCCTATTGGGATGCGTAATTGTGTATTTATTGCTCTTCAATAACCGCGACCGAGACCTTAGTTTTTGGTTTCCGGGGCAACGCGTATTAAATGAAATTTCTTCGGGTCTGAATCCTCTCTCTGAGTATCAATGTGAGATGGATTGTGAACAGCTCTTTCCTTCTGATTTAGAAGCTTTGTTGAAGGAGGGTGATGTGGATTTTGAAGCCAGCAAGCCACGAGAAGAAGTTAAGGAGTACGTTGTGAACTATTTAGCCGAAGAAGGTTTTGCGGTGAAAGCCGTGTTCAGTATTCAGGATACCAACATCAGAATGATATCATTGAAATCCACTAAACACATCGACGACTGTGAGTGCTCAAACTAAAATTCAGTTTCTTGCCCAAGATCATTTGGATCAAATCCCAACATGGCTAAGTCAACATGCGAAAGGAAGGCGCTTGGCCATCTTAGCTGATGACAATACAGCAGAGCTCTGCCTCCCAGTGCTCGATTCCCTCGACGACGCCCAAATCGCAAATGCTGAATTGATTGTTGTTCCGAAAGGTGAGGACAGTAAATCGCTTGAAATTGTTGAAGGAGTATGTGAAAACTTGCTCGAGCAGAATTATGACCGAGAGACCTTGCTGCTCAATTTGGGTGGTGGGGTGATTTCCGACCTTGGAGGCTTTGTTGCCAGCATCTATAAACGTGGGATACAGTTTGTAAACATCCCAACCAGCTTGCTTGCCATGGTAGATGTCGCAGTTGGAGGCAAGACAGCTGTGAACTTGGGACATTCGAAAAATCAGATTGGACGATTCGCTCAAGCCCAACAAACATTTATATCTCTGGCATTTCTTGAGACCTTGCCAAGCAACGAGAAGCTTTCGGGCTTTGCTGAAATGTTGAAGCATGCACTCATCTCAGATCAAGCACATTGGGCTGAACTGCTCAAGAAGGGTCCCTCAAACATCGATCTAGCCGATATTCAGAAGTCGACTTCCATTAAGCAAGAAATATGTGCAAAGGATCCTTTCGAGAAAACAGATCGGAAAAAACTGAATCTGGGTCACAATTTTGGGCATGCGATAGAAGCTCTGGCCAACGAAAAAGCTAAGTCACAAAAGCACGGATATTGTGTGGCGGAGGGTATGGTGATAGAGAGCTTTGCAGCCGAAGCTAAACTTGGTTTAAAGCCTCAGAAAGCGGATGAAATTCGGACTGGAATTCGGCGTTATTTTCCCAAAATGGACATGAGTTCAAAAGACCTTCCAAGCTTGTTGAAATATTTAGGGCACGACAAGAAAAATAAATCTGGCACACTGCGGTTTAGTCTACTTAAAGATCTTGCCCTTGTACAATTCGATGTTGAGCTTAGTATGCAGGAGATTGAGCAAAGCTTTGCCCGATACCTTCATGAAGGATAAATTGAACCTTGAGCTAAACCTTCGTCCCCAGCTGGCAGATCATCTCGAAATCGACCTGCCGTTCTCCAAGAGCATTTGGATACGTTCCTTGTTCATCAATGCACTTCACGGCATTCCTTCAAACATCAATTTAGAGGGTCAGGCAGATGATGTTTCTCTGTTTCAGAAGGCCATTCAGCAGGGAAAAGAACATTATTATTTTGAAAACGCAGGTACACCCTTTCGCTTTTTCCTTGCCTTGAAATCGTTGCGAGGAGAATCTTGTGTAATCGACGGAAACCAGCGACTTCGAGAGCGTCCGATGCATTCACTGATTCAAGCTTTGAGAGATTTAGGGGCTGAAATTGAATGTCTTGAACTAGAAGGCTTCGCACCGATACGAGTCAAATCTGGACTCAAATCAGGTGGGAAAATCTCCATGGATGGAAGTTTAAGTTCACAGCCGATAAGCGCTCTGCTGCAAATTGCCCCTTATCTCGAAGGTGGGTTAGAGTTAGAAGTTCGAGAAGGAAAAGTTTCCTGGACCTATGTTGAGCAAACCATCAACTTAATGAAGGCGGCGGGAGCTGAGATTGAAGTTGATGGCAATAGCATTTGTGTAAAGCAGCTCGAATACACAAATTCACTCAGCATTCTAGAAAGAGATTGGTCCTCTGCGAGCTACTGGTATCAGTTTATGGCACTCCGCGAAAGTGGAAGCATCTTTTTCCCCCAACTCAATAAGAACGGCTTGCAAGGGGATGAGGTATTAACGGAGTTTTATGAAAAACTAGGAGTGGAGACAGTGACCTCACAGGCCGGTATCCTAATTCGGAAGCTTCCTCACTTCAGGGATTCCAAACTCTTGAGTTTCGATTTGCGTGGATGCCCAGACCTGGGCCCTTCATTAATGGCGGCACTCGCTGCTCTAGGCATACCAGCTCACTTTTCAGGTGTAGCTCATCTTCGCTTGAAGGAAAGTGATCGTATACAAAGCATGGCAGAACAAATCCATTGTTTCGGATGTATTCTTGAAGAGGATGGGTTGGATGCCTTGATATTAAGCACATCCGATTCCATGAAAAAGGGGAATTTTGACTTTAACAGTTTTGGCGACCATCGGATTGCAATGGCTTTTGCAGCATGTTTACCCAAAACAAGGTATTCCAAAGTGTTGAATGCTGAGGTCGTCAACAAATCGTATCCTAAATTCTGGGAGCATATAAACGATTTTGCTGAAATGAAAGAGTGGTAAATGGCCTGGAAAGATCAGATTTTAGGGAGTATACTTCGTAATAAATGTCCACGTTGTAGAGAAGGGAACTTATTCATTCACAAGAACCCCTATAGTGGTTGGAAGGTGTTTGAAATGCCGAAGGAATGTCCGAAGTGTGGACAACGCTTTCAACTTGAGCCAGGCTTTTACTATGGCGCTATGTATGTGAGTTACGGATTAGGCGTGGCTTGGTTTGTAGCCGTTCTTGTCGCCTTCTTTGTTCTCTACCCAGAATTCTCATTACACGTGTTTATCATCACCACAGTAGTCTCTATGGTAGCCCTAACGCCAGTGCTTTTCAGACTAGCTCGAGCCATATGGATTCACATGTTTGTGAAGTACGAGAAGGGAGCAATCGCGAAGCACGAACAAAGCTCCTAATTGTACTCAAGCCCCTCTTAGAGCTTCCTAAACATCCGACTTTGAATACGGCCTTCAGCCTGAACTTGTAGGATATACATTCCGGACTCTAGCTTGGATACATCTATCTGTTTTCGTTTTTCCAATGTACCACTCAGAGTCCATACTTTTCTTCCTTGAAGGTCGAAAATCATGATTTCTGCAGTGCTGAATTCAGTCTCTGTTCTTTCAAGAAATAAGGTGCTAGATACAGGATTGGGTGAAATTCGTAATTCTAAATCCACTCTGAAGAAGTTTATACTTGTCACGCTTGTATCACATTCCTGAAAACTAATGTCAATGGTATCCGAATCGAAGCAGGTCACGCCATTGTTCACTTCAACGATATATTGACCACTGGTGATCACCCGAATCGAACTATCCGTTTGCCCCGTGCTCCATTGAACATTGGAAGAGCTTCCCGACGCAATTAATAAAGCAGTATCTCCTATGCACAGGGCTTGGTCTGGCCCGAGGTCAACGCTAGGATAGCTATAGAAGGAAATCATTGCGCTATCCTCTGAAGCACAGAGATTGTAATTCGAGATTCTCAGGCTAATCATTCCCGCACTAGAAATCGTTCTTAAACCGGAGGTGCTCATGTCATCCCACAGAAATTCTGTTCCTAAAGCCGAATAGTCATAGCTCACAGAGTCGACTTCGCAAAGACTCGTATCGCTTAACTGAAATTCTGGATAGTCAATCACGGCTAAATCAAATGTGATGTTCTGAACGCAGCTGTCCAGACTCGTAGAGGTTACCGAGTAATTTCCAGCCATTTGAAGAAATGCACTACTGCCTGTATCTCCGTTGGACCATTGGGTATTGAGCCAATTCCCATTTACCAAAATTTGGGCAGTATCCCCGGAGCAAATGCTGTCAGGCCCTGCTACGTTCAAATTGAAACTCGAACCAGAAACATCAATGGTATCCCAATAAGCACAGAAATTAGTGTCAACGGCATACACATAGAAGGTGGCAGGAAAGAAAACGTCGTATTCAGGTCCAGTATGCCCATTCGACCAAATAACACTTCTCCATCTGCTGCCAGCATCCAGCTTCGCCGTATCACCAGGGCAGTACACTTGATCAGGTCCTAAGTCTAAGGCTGTTCCTACTTGGGTGATAGTTACAGTATCCCTTCGAACGCAACCTGTTGCACTTCCTACAACAACAGTGTAGGTTCCAGCATTTCCGACACTGATGAAATTGGCTGTGCTTCCCCCGGTCCATGTAATCGTATTCCAAAGAATACTGACCTCTAGTCGATAATTTCTATTGCTACACACCGTTGTATCCGGACCTAAATCTGGATCTGCAAGTACATTCACTGTTTTTACAACCGAGTCAGTTCCACAGGTATCATTCACAATGAGTTTAATGGAATTTGTTCCAGCCGTGTTTGCCACAAAAGAGTAGTTCTGAGTTGAATCTACTAAGCTTCCATTCAAATACCAATAAAAGCTTGTAGCACTACTTGAACTTGTATCTGTTAGGCGCACAGTATCACCCATACAATAGGCAGGGGCATCAGAAGTAAACCCTGCTTCCAATGCGCAACAAGAGGCAATGACAAGTGAAGGAGAATAGTTGAGGGTGCTTGATTGTGTGCCGTTCAGCATACCACGCACAATTAAGGTAAAGCTACCACTGTTTAAGGTTCCTAGGCTTATGCTCTGAGAGAAAGGTATGATTACCGGCAGAATAATTAATCCCGAAGTGTAATTTACATCAACCGTAATAGTTGAGCCTGATATGCTCGTTGTTGCTCCTGAATATGAATAGTTACCCGCCCCAAGAGTACCGGACGCGGTAACGGTTGTTGTAGAGCAATCGTTTGGACTTGTTGTCGTTACAGATATCGTCGATACAGAAACGAACGAGAAGGCATCTAATGAACTGACTAAGATGGCAGAGGCGAGAACAATTACTTTCTGAAGATTCATGCTGGTGATTTCGTGCGAAATTACTCTATTTCAATAGAGAAAATACAACCGCTAGAAACAGTCCAGTGCGCTCGGTAACAGAAACTTGCGATCCAAACTTCGGTACTGAATGGCCTCCGCTAAATGCTTCGCCAGAACAGATTCAGATCCATCTAGGTCAGCTATCGTTCTGGCAACTTTCAAAATCCGGGCATAGCTTCTTGCCGACATTCCCAACCATAAAAAACTTAAATCCTCGTTTAGCAAATACCTCTACACCCATACATTGTGCATGGATGCCTTGTACAGGGCTCGAAAATGTCTTTACTAATACGTAATCGTCCTTTCCCTCTAGCTCGACTTCAAAATCCAATTCCGTTCGTCCAAACTAGAGTTCACTTGCTTCGAATGACGAATGAAAGTATTCGTAGGACCGACCTACATGAAACCTGAAAAGGATAAGGATCTAGGACATACCTTCCGTGAGCATTTCTCTGTTGATCTTCTTGACAAGACCTTGAAGAACTTTTCCAGGACCGATTTCAGTGAAGCTTGTGGCTCCGTCAGAGATCATTTGTTGCACAGACTGCGTCCATAGGACAGGAGCAGTCAACTGAGCGATAAGATTTGCTTGGATTTCTTCTGGCTGTGTCACAGCGCTGGCAGCAACATTCTGATAAACCGGACAATTCGGTTGAGAAAAATTTGTCGATTCAATCGCTGCTTGAAGCTCTTCACGCGCAGGTTCCATGAGTGGAGAGTGGAATGCTCCACCAACTGGGAGTATCACTGCTCTACGAGCACCCGCCTCCGTCATCTTCGCGCAAGCGGTTTCAACGGCCTCACAGGCTCCTGAAATGACCAACTGACCTGGACAGTTATAATTTGCTGCCACAACAATTCCTTCTACCGAGGCGCAAATATCCTCTACAACCTGATCTTCTAGGGAAAGGACGGCAGCCATCGTAGAACGTTCTGCCTCGCAAGCTTTTTGCATCGCATATGCTCGCTTAGAAACTAGCGTGAGCGCATCTTCAAAACTCAAGGTTCCGTTTGCTACGAGCGCGGAGAATTCCCCTAAGCTATGACCCGCTACCATGTCAGGTTTAAAATCCTGAACGCTGTCCGCGAGGATGGTTGAATACAAGAAAACTGCAGGTTGAGTCACCTTGGTCTGTTTCAGTTCATCAACCGCTCCTTCGAACATGATTTTGGTAATCTCAAAACCGAGAATTTCATTCGCTCTTTCAAACAATTCTTTAGCTCGCGAAGAACTGTCATAGAGTTCTTTGCCCATTCCGACGAATTGACTTCCCTGTCCGGGGAATACATACGCTTTCATAAGTGTCTAGTTTCCATAGTATTCAACAAAGTTGTTTTCCGTTTCAACGATTTTCACGCAATGTAAAATCGCGCGATCATCATTTAGTTTTTGCTCTAAGATGTTCCAAACTTGGATGGCCAAGTTTTCCGTGGAGCTCATGAGGCCCTTCATGAAAGGGACATCGAGATTCAAATTCTTATGGTCCAGCTTTTCAATGACTTCCGCTCGAATCACATCGCTCATAAATTTCAAATCAAGGACAAATCCGGTCTCAGGATCGGGTTCCCCTTTTATCGTTATGAACAATTCGTAGTTGTGGCCGTGCCAATTCTCGTTGGCACATTTGCCGAACACTTCGTAGTTTTTCTCAGTTGACCAGTCGGGGTGCCACAATTTGTGGGCTGCGTTAAATCTTTCTCGGCGCGTAATGTAGACCATAATCGATGTCACAATTGGCGGCAAAGATAAGTCAAGGGGAGTTTTGTTTACTTTGCTGTAACTCAAATAAAATGATTGTAATTACCGGAGCGGCAGGCTTCATTTCTTCCTGTTTTATTCAGAAGTTGAACGATGAAAATTTCAACGATTTGGTTTTGGTAGACGACTTTAGCCGCCCGAATAAGGTGTTGAATTACGAATCAAAACAATACACTCAACTCGTTGAAAGAGATGAGTTTTTTGATTGGCTAGCTGAAAATGAATCTCAGGTGCAGTTCGTTTTTCATTTGGGAGCAAGAACCGATACGACAGAGCAGGACGTAGATCTCTTCGATAAACTTAACCTGAACTACAGTAAAGTGATGTGGAAAGCCTGCTGTAAGTATGGACTTCCATTGGTCTACGCTTCTTCAGCAGCAACCTATGGAGGAGGAGGATTAGGTTATGTTGATTCTGAGAACTTGCCTAAGGATTTAAAACCGCTAAACCCATACGGACGATCGAAAAATGATTTTGATGTCTGGGCCCTAAATCAAGAGAACAAACCTTTCTTCTGGGCTGGATTGAAATTCTTTAACGTTTATGGCCCCAATGAATACCACAAGGGTCGCATGGCCTCTGTAGTTTTTCATGCCTTCCACCAAATTCAGGAAATAGGAAAGGTGAGGCTGTTTGCTTCCCATAAAGAGGAAGTGGCTGATGGTGACCAGATGCGGGATTTCGTGTACGTGAAAGATCTTACTGAAATTCTCTACTTCTTACTTCATAATCGCACGAATTCAGGACTCTACAATTTGGGTAGTGGAAAGGCAAGAAGTTTTAAAGATTTGGTGGGTGCTGTCTTTTCAGCATTAGACAAAGAAGTCAAGCTTGAATTCATCCCAACGCCGGAAGACATTCGAGATACCTATCAGTATTTTACGGAAGCGGATATGTCAAAAATGGAAGGTATAGGCGCCCCATTGGCCAAGCATAGTTTGGAAGAGGGAATCTCGGATTATGTGCGAAATTACTTGTTGGACTCGAAGCGATATTAGAGACTTCCTTTCAATTCTTCGAGGAAGGACTTTACGCGTCTGAGGGAATCTACGAGTTCCATTTGGTTAATGCTGTCCTCTTTGTTCTCTTTGACCTTCCGTTTGGCTCCTTCTAAGGTAAAGCCACGTTCTTTAACTAGGTGGAAGATGAGCTTGATGTTAGCTATATCTTGCTGGGTAAACATCCTATTTCCTTTGGAATTCTTTTTCGGCTTAATGATGTCGAACTCTTTCTCCCAAAAGCGAATAAGAGATGCGTTTACGTCAAACATTTCTGAAACCTCACCGATAGAGTAGTAGAGCTTTTGAACTTGTTTGGCTTTGTAAGGCATTAATCGAAACTTTGAGAGGCGCTTGAGGAAATCTCAATCAAGCGATCGTATTCTTCAGGACTAAGGTCGTTAAAATAGAAGTTAATTGGGTTCACTTTTTTGTTGTTCTTAATGACCTCATAATGGAGATGCGGGCCACTCGAAAAGCCTGTATTACCTACAATTCCAATAACATCACCTCGTTTTACTTTTTGGCCTCTTTTTACTTTAAATCCACTTAAGTGAGCATAGAGTGTTTGGTATCCAAAACCATGGTCGATGATGATTTTGTTCCCATATCCACGACGCGACTTCTCTACTTCCTTCACAACACCGTCTCCGGTCGTGTAAATCTCCGTACCGACATTTGCCGTGAAATCCATTCCGTGATGGAATTTCGGGATTTTCAGAATTGGGTGCATACGCATTCCATATCCTCCAGCTGCTTTTTTCAAATTCTTATTAGCGACGGGTTGAATGCTTGGAATACTCGCAAGCATCTTTTCCTTGTCTTTAGCCAAGTCAAAAACTTCATCGAAACTCTTCGACTGAATGTAGAGTTGTTTCTTAAGTTGGTCAAGAGATTTTTGAGTCTTGATGAGAAGCTCGGAATTGTCATTCCCTTCCAAATGTTTGTAGCGGTTGATTCCACCAACTCCCGCCCTCCGAACCTCTTCTGGGATACGTTCGCCCTCGACAATG
>CAXAIH010000052.1:0-9872 GCA_963968755.1 uncultured Flavobacteriales bacterium | reverse complement strand
TGTAACAGGTGTTTCCATCGAAGGTGGTAGGTATGCCATCATTCGCGGTTTGGGTGACAGGTATTCTGTGTCTCAAATGAACGGAGTGACTTTACCATCGGCCAACCCTTATCGCAATAGTGTAAGCCTCGATATGATCCCGGCTAATATGATCGACAATACGATTTCGCTCAAAACCTTTTCTGCGGATCGCCCAGGAAACTACAGCGGTGGTCTGATTGATATGAAAACGAAATCACTTCCCGACGGATTTTACTTGAATAGCTCTATGGGCATTTCCTACAATACAGTTTCTAGCTTGAACAAAGACTTCTTGAGAGATGGAATCAACTCCTCGACAGACTTTTTGGGATATGATGATGGTGCACGAGCCCTTCCAGATTATCTCAAGTCGACTGAAAATACAGACTTGATGAACTCAGCTTTCTACGTGAAAGCCAGAAGTAGGTCGGAGGGTACTCAAGCCTCAACAGACCTATATGATCAAGTGGGTAAAGAGCTTTCTTCAGCTTTTATTCCAGTCAAAAAACGTTCACTGCTCAATCAAAACGCCTCTTTCAGCTTTGGTGATCGCAAGAAAATGAACGACAATTTCTTTGGTTACAATCTGAGTTTTCGGTTCTCGAAATCATACGATTTGAGAGAGAACTTCAACACACAAGTAAACGAGTTCATCGGTGGTGGACTTGAAGTGTTGAAAGCGAATCAGACTTTAGCCGGAAGCCAATCAACGGTCAATCCTGAAGTAGGTGGCCTGGCTTCATTCTCATATCAAATGAAAGGAAGCAACTCGCTTTCCGCTGACATCTTCTACAACCACTCTGCAGATTTTACTGCACTAGAGCAAACCGGCACATGGCCAGCGGCACTTTCTGGAAATCACGAATACAGAACACGTGGTGTTGCACTAACCGAACGTGAAATGTTTACCAACCAAGTTCGTGGAGATCACTTACTCAAGGGTTTCATGGATACTCGATTTAACTGGGTAATTGGACGTTCACAGGTAATGCAAAATGAGCCAGACATCAGACTGTTTGCTGACATTACGGATATCACCAACGACATCATTAAAATCGACCGAGCTGAGTCTTCTTATCCTTTTCACTTTTTCCGTGAACTAACGGATCAGCAATACAATGCTCAATTTGATTTCGAAACGAAGATTGGTGAAAACAAGAAGAGCAGCATCAAGTATGGTGGACTTGCTCAAGAGAAATTGAGAAGCTTTACTGAGGATCGCTTCCAGCTTTCTGATGAAGGAACAGACGCGAATACGGAGTACTTAGGGTTTACAGAAGCTGATGGTGACTACGAAGCCTACTTCAGAAGAGACAACTTTGGAATCCTCGGTATTGGAGAAGATGGAAGAAACCTTTTGGGTCACTCTTACATAAGCCAAACTGCTGCGGCAAACCAGTACACAGGTTACGAAAATATGTACGCTGGTTATGCAATGGGCGTTTTCCAAGTTGGAGGCAACTGGAAAGTAATTGGCGGTGTTCGTGCAGAAGTAACCGATATGAAAGTTACTGCTGGAAACGATTCAGTTGGTGAAATCTTCCGATTAGATCTACTACCAAGTTTGGCTGTTATCCGCTCTCTCAACGAGAACTCTAATCTGCGTATGAATGCCAGCAGAACTCTGGCCAGACCAAACATGCGTGAAATGGCACCATTTACATCCTTCGATTTTCTTGGTGGTCCTCAGTTCGTTGGAAACTCAAGCTTGGAGTTGACGAACGTAACCAACTTGGATTTGCGTTGGGAAGCTTTCCCAAAACCTGGGGACATGTTCGCAGTTAGTACTTTCTTCAAGTATTTCGAAAATCCAATCATGCAACAACTTGAATCAGTTGGATCTATTTATCTAATTGAATTCGTGAACGTAGACAACGGAATTCTGGGCGGAATTGAAGTTGATTTCCGTAAAGGACTTGGATCTTTCTTTGAGAAGCTTAAGGATTTCAAATTTGGAGCGAATTTCACATACACAGCTTCTCGTGTTGATTTGACTCAGGAAGAAATTGATCGAAACGAGCTCTTAAATCCGGACCTTCCAACTTGGAGACCTTTCCAAGCTCAGAGTCCGTATATCGCCAATGCGAACCTTACCTACAAGAACGATAGCAACAAACTAGCAATCTCGCTCTTCGCCAATGTATATGGTCGCCGCTTGGTCTTTAACGGAGTGAAAGGCGCTCCAGATGTGTACGAGATTTTCAGTAACAACGGAAACAATATTCCTACTCCAGACCTCAACTTAACCGTGAATAAAGGTTTGGGAGCGAAGTGGAATTTGCGTTTGAGCGTAAACAACATTTTGAATACACAGTATTCACAAAATCAGATTTTCAATGACACCTACTACAACGTTCAGTCGTACCGTCAGGGTGTTCGTTTTGGACTTAACCTCCGATACAGCATTTAAGGCAAGGTAAATTTCCCCGTATACCTTGATTTCAAGAGAGGAGTTGCGCCAGCAGCTCCTTTCGTATTTTAGGGCAATATGGAAGTTGTTGACTGACTTGAGTTCGTTAATTTCGTGCACTCGAAAAATCGCATGGAATACAATCACAAAGCCATTCAAGAGCGATGGCAAAAATACTGGTCAGATCATCAAACCTATCAGGTAAAGAACGACCGAAGCCTACCGAAATACTACGTCCTTGATATGTTTCCCTACCCTTCGGGTTCGGGACTTCACGTTGGACATCCACTGGGCTACATCGCATCCGACATCATTTCTCGATTCAAAAGATTGAATGGCTACAATGTGCTGCACCCGATGGGGTACGATGCCTTTGGATTGCCGGCAGAACAGTACGCGATTGAAACAGGTCAACACCCTGCAGTAACTACCAAAGAGAACAGCATCCGATACAGAGAACAGCTGGACAAGATTGGTTTCTCTTTCGACTGGTCGAGAGAAGTAAATACATCCGATCCTAAATTCTACAAGTGGACGCAATGGATTTTTCTTCAGCTCTTCGATTCTTGGTACGATGCTGAAGCGGACAAGGCGAAGCCAATTTCTGAATTGGTGAACTTGTTTGAGCAAGGAGGAAGCAGCCAGGCAAGAGCACACTGCAGCTTTGAAGGTTCTTTCAACGCTCAAGAATGGAAGGCGATGAGTGCCCAAGAACAGGAGGATGTACTCCAAGAGTTTCGTTTGACCTTCTTGAAAGAGTCGACGGTTAATTGGTGCCCAGCACTCGGAACCGTTCTGGCCAACGATGAAGTGAAAGATGGCCTTTCCGAGCGGGGTGGACATCCTGTAGTTCAAAGAAAGATGCTTCAATGGTCGATGCGGATCACTGCATATACCGACCGATTGCTTAGTGGATTGGATTCCCTAGAATGGACCGATTCGATGAAGGAAATTCAGCGCAATTGGATTGGCAAGAGTCAAGGAGCGAAAGTGTTTTTTGATGTTCAAGATTCAGAGCATAAAATTGAAGTGTTCACCACTCGCCCAGACACCATGTTTGGTGCCTCTTTTATGGTCTTGGCACCAGAGCATCCGTACATCTCTGATTTAGTTTCGGAAGAACAAAGAGACGAGGTTCTCGCGTACCAAAAAAGGGCGGAAGGTCGTTCGGAAAGAGAGCGCATGTCCGAGGTGAAAGAAGTGACGGGAGCATTTACAGGTGCCTATGCTATAAATCCTATCAACGGCGAAAAGCTGCCCATTTGGATCAGTGATTACGTACTCATTGGCTACGGAAGTGGAGCCATTGTGGCCGTTCCATGCGGCGACCAACGCGATTGGGACTTTGCCAAACATTTCAACATTCCAATTCCGAATATTGTTGAAGGTCATGATATTGAAGAAGGGGTAAACGAAGACAAGTCAGCCACTTTGTGCAACTCCGATTTTCTCAATGGATTAAAGGCCACGGAAGCGATTTCAAAGGCCATCGAGCACCTAGCAAAAGATGGTCGGGGAGAAGCGCGTATCAATTACAAACTTCGTGAAGCTGTTTTTTCTCGTCAACGCTATTGGGGAGAACCGGTGCCGATTTATTTTGAAGATGGTATACCAAAGGCCATGGCAGAAAGTGCCTTGCCTCTTGAACTTCCTGAGGTAGACCAATACTTACCAACTGAAGACGGAGATCCACCTTTGGGTCGGGCGGAAAATTGGATCACGCCCGAAGGCTTTCCCATAGAGCTGAACACCATGCCTGGATGGGCCGGCTCTTCATGGTATTTTTTAAGATATATGGACCCGCACAACGAATCCACCTTTGTGGGAAAGGAAGCGGTTGATTACTGGGGACAAGTGGATCTTTATGTTGGAGGTGCAGAACACTCTACAGGTCACTTGCTCTATTTCAGATTTTGGACCAAATTTCTCTACGATCGCGGACACATACCTTTCGACGAACCTGTAAGGAAACTCATAAATCAGGGAATGATCGTGGCTGAGGATGGCCATAAGATGAGCAAGCGCTATGGCAACGTAGTCAACCCTGATGACATCGTAGAGCAATACGGTGCGGATGCCTTGCGACTTCACGAAATGTTCCTAGGCCCAATTGAAGATCACAAGCCATGGAACACCAAAGGCATCGAAGGCGTTTATCGCTTTTTGAAGAAATTTTGGCGGCTGTACAGTTCTGAAGAAGGAATTTCAAGCGACAAGGCGAATGCAGCTGAGCTGAAGTCTTTGCATCAATGCATCAAGAAAGTTGAAGATGATATCAATCGATATTCGCTGAACACATGTGTTTCTACCTTCATGATTTGTGTAAATGAGTTGACAGATCTCAAATGCCACAAAGCCGAAATACTCGAGCCACTGGCCATCTTGATTTCTTGTCACGCACCGCACATTGCTGAGGAAGCTTGGTCTGTTTTGGGACATGAAGAGAGCATTACTACGGCATCTTTCCCACAATTTAATCCTGAGTTTTTAAAGGAGGACAGCAAGACTTATCCTGTTATGTTCAATGGTAAGCGGCGATACGAAATTGTGGTTTCTGCAGATATGCCTAAGGAAGAAGTTGAGAAGCTTGCCTTGGAACATGAATACGCCGCAAAATGGCTGGAGGGTGGAGCCCCGAAGAAGGTAATCGTCGTTCCAGGAAAGATTGTGAACGTAGTTCTTTAAGAACTTAAGTCTTTAGGGACAACACAAACAGGGATAGGATTCATTTTGTGTTGATTTGCTGCGTTGAGCTTTTTGTAAATGGCGAGCACTTCCAATTTGCGTACATCTATAGTTGTGGAATCGCCTTTGAAGTTCATGGCCCATTCGAGTTCTTCGTAAGAGGCCCCCAACTGATCTTCATCCGACCTATCGTCTCCGAAGAGCCCGTCGGTGGGCGCGGCTTCTAGAATGTCCTTTGAAACCCCTAGATGTTTGCCCAGAGCAAAGACTTCAGATTTCATGAGATCTGCAATTGGGCTTAGGTCAACGCCGCCATCACCGTACTTGGTGTAAAATCCAACACCAAAGTCCTCGACTTTATTTCCAGTTCCCGCAACTAAATATCCATGTATTCCTGCCAAGTAGTAGAGAGAAGTCATACGCAAACGAGCTCTCGTATTCGCTAAGCTCAATTGTAAGAGTGCATCGTTCTCGCTTGCTAGAACAGATTTTTTGAAGCTCTCGAATAGCTCTGTGAGCTCGACTTCTTGCCGACTGACATTCTCGAAGTTTGAACAAAGTGTAGAGATGTGATTCGCCGCTCTGGAAACTTGATTTGGGACTTGATGAATAGGCATTTCCACGCAAAGTGTTGGAAGGCCAGTTTGTGCGCAAAGGCTTGAAGTAACTGCGGAGTCGATTCCTCCGGAAACACCAATTACAAAACCATTACAGGATGCTTTGAGGCAATATTCTCTAAGCCATTGAATGATGTACTGGGCGATTTTTTCGTCCTGCATCAGAAGAAAATGGCCACGTTCAGGGCGACGAAGTTTGTGCGCGTAATTAACTTGGGCCCTTCTATGAGGACTCCTCTGTCTCTAACAAGGGCAGGGTCGAGGTCTGTTCTTCCATCATCAGCAAGTTCGAAAGCCTTTCCTCCTCCACCATTTCCATTTAGAATGTTGGTAAAACCGGCATTGTAGGTGAGGCTGACAACAAGGTTAGTGTTGCCTGTGAGGTTGTATTCAATTCCACCGCCTATTTCGATGCCCAAGCGCAAGTTTGAAATGTCATCCGAAGCATCAACTTCTTCAACCTCTTCCGTTCCCGAGTCGTATGTGATGGTTCCTGCTTTTCGTGCACGAATGCGAAAGCCTGGTGTGAAGCCGAACTGACCAAAGTATTTGATGTAGCCAATTTCAGCAGTTTTCATTTTAAGGCTCAGTGGGATCTGAATGTAGCGCAACTTATAGCTTAAAGCTTCTGTGCTCGACTCAACAAAACGTCCAGTAATCGCGCTGGTATTACCAAGAAAGTACGCTCCAGGTGAGCTCATAGCAACAGGTGTATTCACAAATACGACCCCCGTCGAGAAGTAATAGTTTTGATTATCAGCCAAGCTGAAATCCGTTACCAGTCCGTAGTTCAGGCCGACTTTAAGCCCATCGTTGATGTAGCCTTTGTTATCTGATGTTATCCAAGAAGTGTTCATGGAAGCTTGAAGCCCGAAGCTCAGACTTCGCGAAGATTTTGATGCTGGAGCCACCGTAGTAATGGTGACTTCATTGTCCTGTGCAAGAAGGGAAATTGGTAGGATTAGGATAAGACTGAGAAGAAAAGGGATCGCCTTCTTTAGATTGATGCGTACACTCATGTTCTTAACGTTAAATTTGCTTTTCTTGAAGAAGTTCAAAATTAGCCAATTTTATATGAAGGCAGTTGTCCTGAGCCTGTGCTCCTTTCTTCTCTTGGTGGCCTGCAATAATGACCTACTAGAAGTTGATGTTTCGAATATTGAAGTAGAAATTGAATTTCAGCGTTTCGACGTCGATCTATTTGCTGAGACAGACGATCTTGCGAAGCATGTCTCCGACTTGAATGAACGCTATGGGCAGTTTTATAAGAACTTCACCCAAATGATTCCTAGTCTTGGTCATCCAGAGGATCCGGCGCACATCATGTACCTGAAGCCTTTTCTCTCAGATCCGGGAATTGAAGAGATCAATCAAGCCATTCAGGAACGCTATGCGAGTTTGGATGCTGTTGAAGAGGAATTTGAAAGGGCTTGGAAGCATTACAAGTATCATTTTCCGAAGCGGGAAATCCCGGAGATGATTGCCTTCAATTCTGCGCTGAATGCCTCACCACTTGTGAACGATACGCAAATGGGAGTTGGGCTTGATTTGTTCTTGGGTACCGACTTCCCACTTTACTCAAGCGTTCAGTATCCAATGTTCCTCCAGCAAAGAATGAAACCAGAATTGATGGTATTTAATAGTATGCGTGGTTGGCTCATTTCGGAGTTTCCAAAGGAAGAAGGGAGTAAGTCACTGCTCGATAATATGGTGTACGCGGGGAAGATTTTGTATGCGATGGATGCGCTTTTTCCTGGAAAAGCAGACAGCCTAAAGATTGAATTTGACGCTTCTCAGATTGACTGGGCTCAACGCTTTGAGTCGAACGTTTGGGGTCTTTTCATTGACAAGGGGGTTTTATTCTCGAAGGACAGGTCTGAGATTGGACCTTTTCTGAACGATGGTCCTTTTAGCTCAGGATTGGCAAAGGAATCGCCTCCCCGAATTGGAGAGTGGATTGGATGGCAAATGGTTCGTGCCTACATGAAGAAGTTCCCTGACGCCAGCTTGGAAGAATTGATGTCCTTGCAGGACGCACAAAAGATTATGCAAAAATCGGCCTATCGCCCTAACTAAAGAACATGAGTAAAAAAGGAGAGATTAAGATCGTTCTAGATTTAGATGAGAACAACGTTCCAGAAAAACTTGCCTGGCATGCAAGCGATTCTGAACAGGGCGGAGATTGCGAATGTGTGGTGCTTTCCATTTGGGATAAGAAGGAGCAAAACACCTTGAAGATTGATTTGTGGACGAAGGAGTTTAATACGGACCAAATGAAGCAGTTCATCCATCAGAACATCATGACGCTTTCAGAAACCTTGGAGCGCGCCACAGGTGAAAATGAAATGGCCAGCGAAATGCGCGAATTCGGACAGTATTTCCAGGAAAAAATGGGAATCTAAGCCCGCTTAAAGGAAGTCAGCAGCATTTCCACAATGGTAGAGCTTAGGATGACCAATCCGCATCCGATAAAGTTGAACCAAAGAAATCCGATGTCGCTGTTTAGATAGAGGAAAATCACGAAAGCTTGAGATAGAACGCCACTGACAAATACTGCCTTGGCGCCTATTCGTTTTAAGAAAAAAGCTACCACGAAAATCCCAAGGATACTCCCGTAAAACAAGGATCCTAGAATATTTACTGCTTGAATCAAATTGTCCAAGAGAGAAGCCGACAGGGCAAATCCAATGGCCAAAAACCCCCACATGACGGTAAACAACCTGGAAGTGACTACATAGTGCGCTTCGGTGGCATTTGGGTGAACTACTCTTTTGTAGAAGTCGATGGTTGTGGTGGATGCCAAAGCATTGAGCTCTCCCGCTGTGCTCGACATAGCAGCTGAAAGTATCACAGCGAGCAACAAGCCTACAATACCCACAGGCAGGTAGCGAAGTATGAAGCTGATGAACACATAATCTGCGTCTTTGGTTTCAAGCAGAGGGTCAGCATCTTTTACCACCTCTTTGGCTTTTTCACGGAGCTGCATTTCGCGTTCATTCAAGGCTAGAATTTGCTCTGAGCCTTCTCCCGTTTCTGAAAAGAAATAAAGTGCAGCTTCCTTCTCCTTGTGAACAGAGTTGAACTGATTTTCTAAAGCTTGAAAGCGCTCACCCTTGGAAGACTCAATGACCAACTGCCGCGTGGGTTCATTGAAAAAGATAGGTTGATCATGAAACTGATAAAAGACAAAAAGCATCACTCCCGTAAGAAGGATAAAGAACTGCATGGGAATTTTCATCCAAGCATTAAACAAAAGTCCCAGTCGACTTTCTTTCAGCGAACTCCCTCCCAAATAGCGTTGCACTTGGGACTGGTCCGTACCGAAATAGGATAAACTCAGAAACAAGCCACCTGCTAACCCCGACCAAATTGTGTAACGATTGTTCAGGTCGAAACTCAAGTCAACGGCTTCCAACTTCCCCATGAGCCCAGCCACATCCAACGATTTGTCGAAGCTCAAAGGAATCTGCGAAAACATAATTCCGAAGGCCGCAACCATGCCCAATAGAATCACCAGCATTTGCCACTTCTGAGTGAGAGTAACTGCCTTGGTACCGCCGCTTACAGTGTAGATGATGACCAAAACACCAACGGCGATATTCATGGTGTTTAAGTCCCAGCCGAGCACCGTAGATAAAATAATGGCCGGTGCATAAATGGTGATTCCCGCCGCCAAACCCCTTTGAACGAGGAAAAGAAATGCCGCGAGTAAACGGGTGTTCAGATCAAAGCGTTGTTCCAAGTATTCGTATGCGGTATAAACACTGAGGCGGTAGTAAATGGGTAAGATGAAGGCGCAGATGATGACGATGGCAATTGGCAGTCCAAAGTAGATTTGAATAAAACCCATTCCGCTTTCAAAAGCTTGCCCTGGAGTAGATAAAAAGGTGATCGCACTGGCTTGAGTTGCCATAACGCTCAGCCCAATGGCGCCCCACTTAAGGGATTTGTCGCCGAGCAAATAGGATTCAATGCTCTTGTTTTTTCTTGTTTTCCAAGAACCATAGCCTACAATGAGAGCCAAGGTTGAAATTAAGACAAGCCAATCGAGCAGCTGCATCAGTAACTTTGTGAGAGTATGGTGAGCAGTGCGATGACTATCAGAAGGAGGAATATCGTAAAAGAATAGACCCCTTTCC
>CAXAIH010000051.1:0-9885 GCA_963968755.1 uncultured Flavobacteriales bacterium | reverse complement strand
CGTTTTCTTGAATCCAAGATGCAATTGAGGTCGTAGAAAAACTGACCAACAGTGCCCATTCTGTTCTCTGGGTCCTTTGTGTGAAGAATGTTTACCCCCTTGAAGTTCGGTTCTTGAAAAGGGTGATTATGCGAGGTATACACATAAACTTCGTGGCCTTTTTCAGCCAAGAAAACTGAGAGATGCTCCGCCAGTTCCTCGAATCCACCATAGTGATTTGGTATTCCGCGCGTACCGATAATCCCTATTCTCATAGAAGTTTGGAATAAACAGAATAACTGCGTTCAGCGGCAAATTTCCATGTGAAGTTATCATGAACGTAATTGCTTACTTCCTTATGATTATCTCTTGCCATGGCCGTATTAATGGCCTGCCGAATGGAGTCGATAGATTCTGGATCACAGAATTCGGCAATGTTTGAGAAGTATTCCATTACGTCGCCTTTAAGCGAGACGACAGGGATACACCCGCAGGCGGCAGCTTCCAGTGAAGTGAGTCCTGTGGTTTCGAACCAAGAAGGCAAGGCGTGCACTTTTGCCTTTTGATAGAGCTCAACGAGTTCTTGTTGAGGCATGAAGTCTTTGAAACGCACATTCGGTCCCGCAGCTGCTTTGCAGGCATCCATGTAGGCATGGTGATTGGGTGCAGCACGACCAACAATGGTTGCTTCAACGTCCATGCCTTGGAGCGCAAGAATCAGGTTCAATTGGTTTTTAATACCCTCAATGCGTCCTACGCACAATAGGCCTTTGCGATCTGAGCCTCCCTTGTTCTGAAAAAGGCTTGGATCGATGGCATTGGGTATCCTTTCATAAGGGACATCAAGCTTAAAGTCAGCTGCCAATCGCTTATACTCTGAGTGGGAATTAGGAAGCAGGTAATCAACCTCGTTCAACACTTTCTGAATAGCCCTTCGATGTCCTTTGAGTAGATAACTCTTACTCTGTATGTGTTCTCGATTTTTAAAATGTCTAACAAGTGCCTTGAGGTATTCGGTTCCATTCTTCCCCATGCCTTTTGCAAGAAGGCGCTGAAGTCCAGTTCTGTTCTTTTGGTCGAATTCGGAGTAGTCTACATAAATGGTGGATACCACTTTTGGTTGATTGAGCTTCAAGAAGGGTAAGATTTCTTGAGGCCGAATAATATTGAAGAAATGAATGAGATCCACATCAGAACTGACCTCTTCAGGGGATGAAACGCGAGCAACTTCACAACCAAGTTTCCTTAAACCGTCAGCGGTGGCATTCATCTGAATCGTGTCGCCACCAACAACGGCATCTGCACTTCGTCTATTTACAAAAGCGAGCTTCATCCTAGTTTCAGTTTGCTCTTTATGCTGTTCAAATCGAACTGCTTGAATACAGGGCTGAAGGCCAAAGCCCACATGACGTATTCAACACTATTGAAAATGAAGCTACCAGTGAATTGATATACAAATGCGAAGAGGAAAAGATGCATCCTATAGATATTATTATAGACCTTGGTTTTGATTGCCAGGTAGAAGATGAGTATGAACCTCAAGATCACGCCACTCAAACCAAAAGTTGCAAGTGTATCAGCTACGGTATTCGGTAATCGTACCGTCCAGTTGTCGGCATCTTGGTAGTTGTAGTAGTTCACGATGATGTCGTGACCTACGATTTTAACTTGCCCCAGTCCAACACCAAACCACAGATTTTTCTCCCGTGCGATGAGATAGGCTAACTCAAAAGAGTCGCTGGTTCTGCCTTGAAAAGATGAATCTTGACCTGATAAAATATTCGCTATCCGAACGCTGATTGGATTTTCAGGAAATACAATTGTTCCAAGAAATAGAGCTAAGAGCGCCATGAGCCCTGAGAGTTTAACGAGAATTCTAAATCGAGCTGATTTCCAGAAGATCCTTGAATAGAAAAGTGAAATGAATATCATCGTTCCAAACACCAAGGTGATGACTCCGAACGAAAGAGATACAAGTAAGGGTATGGTCACAGCAAGGAGGGTCTTCCACCAATTCATGGCACCATGAAAAAAGTACTTCATGAAGTAGTAAATCACGAAAGGGGCGAACAATAAGGAGTAGTAGGAAGGTTCGTAGGTAAACCCCCTAAAGCGCGGAAAGGCCAGCACGCTCGGACTGATCGCTTCCGTGCTCCATGTCAGCCACCAAACCGGCGGAATGAGCAATACAATAATGCCAAGTCCAACCAATAGAATATTCGTTTCAACAAGCTTGCGGAATAGCCATTCCAAGTGATTGGTGCGTTGAATGAATTTGTAGGTAGCGAGTGCAAAAATGTAGACGGAAAAAAAGAGTATTCCCGATTGAAGATAGTCGCCGTAGTCGATGGCTTCTCTCGAGTGAATAAGGAAATACGGCAGTAGGAAAAGAAGAAACACCAAGCCGGTCTTCCTAGTATCGTTCGAATGTAAGTACCACCAAAACAAAGGGAACAGAAGAGAAGTATAAAGCAGTCCATGAGGTAAGAAGAGGCTGTTCACGAAAAAGTATACGAACACATACAGCCACTCAATTTCTCTACGTTGAATTTTCATGCGCTCGTTTTTCGAATTCGTGAAAATCGAGACCGATAGAATCTGACAAGGCCTGTTAGACCCAGCTTCTTGAGGTAGTGTTGTGTTAAGTATGCGAAGACTTGTTTCCAATAATAGCTCTTGGCATCAGCATTCGCACCCATAATTTCCTCTTTAGCACGTCGTACTTCTAGGAAGCCTTTTTTCCAGTTGACATGGCTCACCCCATTGAGGTTCATCAGGCTGAGAGTGGCGTCAAGGTGCTCAAATTTTTTCCCTGCTTGCTGAAGTTTTAGGAAGAATTCAAAATCCATGGCAGCGCGGTAGTTGAGGTTAAAGCCACCTGCTTCTTCAAAACAACTTCGTCGTACAAGGGTAGCCGGATGGTTTAAGCTCATCTCCTTTGTCAATAAGTGATGGTCCGCCTGAATGACAAAGGGAGTTTTCTCGTCGGTCTGCATGTTGGCGTAAAGAACGTCTGCTTGGCAAGTGCTGAGTCTGTTTAGCACTTTTTGAAAGCCATCCGATAGAAGCACATCTCCAGCATTGAGAAAGAGAATCCATTCACCTGTCGCGGCCTTCCAACCTTTGTTGAAGGCGTCGCTGATGCCACTATCCTTCTCGCTCACCCAATATGAAAGCTGCGAGGCATGTTCCGCTGCGTACTCCCGACATCCGTCCGTGGAAGCACCGTCGATGATGAGGTGCTCAACTTCTTGAGACCTATGCCTCCACACATTTTCAGAGGTGTAGCGAAGCGATAACAAATCGTCCTTAACAATGGTGACAATACTGAGCAGAGGCTTCATAAATGTGGAGACCAAAGGTATTTGAATTCTCACTCCAGCATATTTGGTAAAGCTTGCGGACGGTCGCATTAATGCTAGTTTTGCAAAAGATTTTAGAAAGCGTGGAAACGAATAAGCAAGATTCGCCGCAAAGCGACGACATAGATTTCACTGGTCTGCTCCAATTATTGAAGCGCGTCATGCGATGGTGGGAGCTTCTCTTGCTGGACATCGTTCGAGTTTTCACGCACTACTGGAAAGGCATGATCTTTTACACCAGCCTAGCCATTGGAGTTGCTGTTCTACTGTACATTGTTTTGCCCTCGAGTTATGAGCTCAAAATGACCCTGAAGACAAATCAGCTTTCGAATCCGAATGTTCAAGATCAAGTGGGCTCATTGGAGAAACTTTCTTACTCTAAATCCAATATTGAACTCTCGAAGCTTTTAAATCTAACGTCTGATCAGTGTGAGGATATAGATGAAATCCGGCATGAGATCATTTTTGAGGAGTACGTTTCCCCGAACCCTTATCTCGAACATTTGCCTTTTCGTGTGGTAGCAGTTGTGAAAGACCGAGAGCTTGCTCCGATGCTACAAAATGCGATAGTCGATTACTTGGAGAACAACCCCTACGCTGTAATTAACAAAGAACTTAGAATTAAAATACTGCAGGATAGAAGGTTGAAGATTATGGATGAACTCGACCAAATAGAAGTTTTGAAAGCGAAATATCTTGAAACACTCACGCGGAAGGATGAGAATGTTCAAGTGAAGGTTGGAAATGACATCAACCCAATCAGCTTTCATGAAAAAAGTATTGAGCTTTATGATGTTCTGATGGAAATCGAGTACGCTCTGGAGATGGACGAGAACATATCGGTCATTGAAGGTTTTGCAAGCAGCGATAAGGCGGATCAACCGGAGCTTGCTGTGTACTTGCTTTGGGGAGGCATTCTAGGAGCCTCAGTTACCTTCCTATTCTTCCTCTTGAATATGCGTATCCAACGAAGAGTCCCGACGAAGCAAGAGTAGGCTTAGTTCCTTGAATTGTAGGAGGCCACTCAACCATACATAGACGAAGACCAAGCTTCCAATCAAGATTGTTTCGAATATCCACGACCAATTGAGTTGCACAAGAGCTAGGTGGATTCCAAAGGCCAATGGGACTAGTAAAAGCAAGAGCATAAAATTTTTTGTCCCAAAGCCAACTTTGTACGTATTTCGGGTTTTGAAGTAGATGAAAAGTGCCGCCAGGGTATGGCTACTCGCCGTGGAGATGGCGGTCCCAAGCTCATAATTAGTGGGGACAAGAAGGAAATTCAAACTGAAGCCCAAGAGGATTGACAATGCGGCTACTAGTATCATATACTTCAGCGTTCCTGCTGCGGTAAGAATGGTTCCATAAATGTTCACGACGGATATTGGGATGAAGGACAGCATCAGAATTTTGAATGCCCATATGGTGCGCTCTGAAGCTTCGAGGTAAAGCGTTCCTAAGATTTCTGCTCCATACAGAAAGCAAAGTACACTCGCCACAATAGAAGGGATGAGCAATAGGCGAGAAGCAATTTGAACGATTTGGTTTAAATCCTCACCGCGTTTGAGCATGTTCGAGAAGATCGGGAATAATAGGACGATAAACATATTTCCTAACATAATGGTGGCATCCAGGATGCGATAACTTTTGGCGTATTCTCCAACAGAGCTACTCCCGGGGCTTAGGAAATCCAATATCACCGTTCCCGATTTGTAGTAGACCGACATAAAAAGGATGAGAACCGCGTAGGGAAGACTCTGCTTAAAAATGGAAAACACAAATGCCTTGGAAATTCCAAACTCGATTTTGGACAAATACGGACGTAGCAGCAGCCAAGCAATTAGCACTGAGATGATGTAGGACAAGCTTTGGGCATATGCAAACCAAAGAATATTGAAGCCCGTTTTAAGATTTAACCCCCAGAGCAATATGGAGCAAAACAGAATCATCAAACTCTTATCGAGAATGGAGAGGATGCTGTCTTTTCTGAACTCCAAAACACCCGAGATATTTGAGCGCATGAAGAGGAGTAGGCTAGCAAGAAACTGATTGAACAAGAGGACGGCTAAGAGCTGCAAGTCTTGAGTTTTATATCCAATGACGAGGGCAAATACGCTCGTCACTATCAAATACACGAGCCCCAAGCCAATTTTCATTTGGAAGAGAGCCGCGAAGTATTTCCCTAAGGTTTGACGGTGCTGGGCAATGTTGCGATTGTTGTAGTTCGTGATGCCCACATCGAGCAGAATGCTGAAGACGTAGGATAGGTCGAAAAGCACAAAATAGAGCCCGTATTCTTCTGAGCCTACCGCATTCTGTACGTTGCGATCGATCCCGAATATCCAGATAGGTTTAATGATTAGGTTGAGAACTAGTAGCAGTCCAAGATTCGAGACAAACTTTCGAAGCATGGGTACAATATCAGTTCTTTGGAGCCAATTCTGCTTGAACCTTGCAGGTGATCACCTTGGCGAGTTTCTGGTTCACAATGGTAGGAATGCTGATGTCGTGATCGCTCAAAGGGACTTCAAATATAGACTTGAGACTAATCGATTCACCAATGATGGTGATGGATGCAGGAAACTCTTTTTCCTTTTCCACCCCATGCACATTCAGCTTTCCTTTGACCAGCACGGAGTAGGTGCCGCTTTTAGCGTAGTTCACATCTCCATTGATTTTACCCACAAATTTCACTTTAGGGAATTTGGTCGATTCCATGTAGTTTTCATTGAAGTGCTCCCGCTGCAATTCAGAATTGAAGCCTTCAAATGAAATGACCGCCACCTGAAAGGCAAATGAGTTCTTCTCGGTGTTGATCAAGCCAACCAGTTTGGTTGATTTTGCTCGTATCAGTTCCATAGGCGCTTTAGAAGAGAATGAAACACTTCCTTTAGATGTTTTGAAAAGGGTCGCTACAGGATCTGCAGCGGCCAACATCACCAGCAAGACGGAAAGAAATATGAGTCGTTTCATTTTATATTAACAAAGGTATGATTAGAGTTCGTCGAGAAGGTCTTCAAGCTCTTCTGTTTCTTGCACTTCCTCCTTTTTTTCGTCGAATTGAACTTTTTCAATCTCATTTTCCACCTTTAAGTCCTTTGCTACAAGTTCTTTTTCGAGGGCTTCTCGCACTTCCTGAATTTTCAGTTGTGTCCCCAACATATCGTAGTAATAGGTCTCAATCAGCATATTCAAGCGCCTCACTCGGTTAAATAGATCCGTTTTCAGTTCTTGATCGCTGAGCATTAACGTGCGGGCATGTTCGTCGGTGTAGTCGATGAGAAATCCGGCCCAGGTAACGCTATTGGTGAAGTTGAGAAAATGCCGAGCTTTTTGTTCATTGGTGTCGAAGTTCTTATCCAATTCAAAAAGCAGAATCCTCAACTCAGAATTGGTAATGAATTTGATGTCGCCGCTGGATTCAAGTGCCTTATAGGTGTTGTTTGAAGGCACATACGCAAAGTTGTAGGCGAGTTTGTGGTCGATTTTTTCTAGAACTTCCGTGCGGTTGCAAGTTTCAGGATCTCGAAGCGAATTCATCAACCAAATGGTTACTCCCAGCTTCTGCTCATACTCAAGAATTCGGGTGGTTAACTGATTGAA
Organism: uncultured Flavobacteriales bacterium; assembly: GCA_963968755.1. Taxonomy (GTDB): domain Bacteria; phylum Bacteroidota; class Bacteroidia; order Flavobacteriales_G; family Salibacteraceae; genus UBA4419. The sequence continues at coordinate 2,941 of CAXAIH010000051.1, read as the reverse complement.
ATCTTTGACCAGATCCGAATGCAAACCAACGAGGTAGATTTCCTCTTTCTCTGTTTTTTCTAATTCTTCGTCAAAATTCTCAATGGCAAAGGCAGCAAGAATGGACAGCATGATGCCGAGAATTTCTACGACCTGCCTTCCAACCCTTTTCCAATTAAATCCCGCCATGAAGCAAATGTATCAAAGCTGATGAGGATTTGAATTCAAAGTGTTTAAGCGAGAATGCTACTTTTGGCCTCCCTCAATCGGGGTGTAGCTTAGTCCGGTTAAAGCGCACGTCTGGGGGGCGTGAGATCGAAGGTTCAAATCCTTTCACCCCGACCACCAAACCCTTTTGCAATGCAAAAGGTTTTTCTTTTTCTGACGATTGAAGCTTGAGCGGTGTTGTCAGCTTGGCCGCTCAATTTGTCAAGCGAACAAGAAGTCTCTAAAAATGTATTCTTGCCAGCACAAACCACTCGCACGATGTATAGATTACTCGTACTAAGCCTTCTTTTAATCCTTTTAATCAGCTTCACAAGCTACAGTCAAGAGCGTTCATGTTCGCAATTAAAATCCTTTGACCAAAAAGAGTTTCACTTTGGGACTGTCGACACCGACGCTCAAACGAAGATGGAGGCCTATGACGTCAAATGGTATTATTTGGATGTTGAAGTGAGTAACTTAAATACCTTCATTAAGGGTTCACTCACCATGCGAGCAGAGGCGGTTCAGGTCTTAGATACGGTGCTGCTTGAGTTGAGCGATTCTATGGTGGTGGATTCAGTTCTTGAAGGACAATCATTGCGACCATTTTCGCATGAAAATGGTGTGATTTCCATCGATTTATCATCGGCTGTTTCCGTAAATCAAATAGCAGAAGTCGAAGTGTTCTATCACGGTACCGCAACTTCTTCTGGCTCTGGCTTGTCAAGTGGAATGAGCAACGGCAGTTCGCCAAGCTGGGGCAACCAAGTTACTTGGACACTTAGCCAACCTTACGGCGCTTCGAATTGGTTTCCAGTGAAACAGAATTTGAACGATCAAATCGATTCCATTTGGATGTTTGTTACTACGGATACGGCCAACAAGGTTGGATCGAACGGAGTTTTAGAGGCTGTCGTTCCAGTAGGCGCGAATCAACATCGCTACGAATGGAAAAGTCGTTACCCCATCAACTACTACCTCATTTCATTGGCCGTTGCAGAGTATGTGGAATACAACTTTTACGCCTACCCGGCAGGAACCACCGATTCAATTCACATTGTGAATTACATTTACAACAATCCACAGACGCTCGTAAACTTCAAATTTCAAATTGATCTGACGAAGGATATGATGGAAGTCTTCTCGGAACTTTACGGTATGTATCCTTTCGCGGATGAGAAGTACGGTCATTCTATGGCACCTTTTAGTGGAGGGATGGAGCATCAGACCATGACCACTCAGGGATTTTTCAATTTTGGTTTAACAGCACATGAGCTGGGGCATCAGTGGTTTGGCAATCATGTGACCTGCAATTCCTGGAAGCACATTTTTGTGAATGAAGGTTTAGCCACCTACAGCGAATTTGTCGTTGCCGAGCGACTAGATCCACTCATCGCGGCCGATGAATTGTTTAACATGCACGATCGCGCTTTGAGATCACCTACTGGAAGTGTTTACGTAGACGACACCAGGGATGTTGGTCGAATTTTCAGTTCGAGTCTGTCGTACAATAAAGGAGCAAGTCTGATGCACATGATTCGCTATGAGATCAACAACGATTCAATCTTTTTTGCGGGGATGCGAGAGTATCAGAGTCGCTTTTCGTTCGGAACTGCGGACGCTGAAGATTTGCGCCAGGTGTTTGAGGATGTCAGTGGGCTCGATTTTGAAACCTTTTTCCAAGAATGGTATTACGGTGAGGGCTTTCCAACATTCGACCTAAACTTGAATTGGGAAAATGGGACCCTTTACCTCGATATGGATCAAGTCGTTTCTGCGCCCGGGGCAACACCCTCATTTGAAACTCATTTTGATTTGGATCTAGAGTTATCCTCAGGTCCGGATACGCTGCTTCGCCTATTTGGCTCGTCATTCCCAATGCAGTTTGTACTTCCATTTTCGCAAGAAGTTGTGGATGTAGAAGTAGATCCGAACGATTGGTTATTAGATGACCAAGCGAATGTGAGTCGTGATATTAGTTTGGGAGAACAGATGAGTTTTGAAAGTGCAAAACTCAAACTCGGACCAAATCCTGCTAAAAACTACGCCTTCCTCCAAATGACTGACGGTAAGAAATACAACTACAAACTGATGGATTTGAAGTCGAGCCTGATTGAAGAAGGGACTTTTGAGGCCAAGCTGATGCTTGAGAGAGGTACATTAAAATCGGGCTTGTACCTTCTTGAAGTTTCGAACGAAGAATCCTTCTACCAACAAAAGCTCGTCTTTAATTAGCGATTAGTTGTGCGCGAATAGTCGCGTCAATTTCGCCGAGAGAATCCTTAGCTTTGAGTGATGAAGGATTTTTTCACCGACGAAGTACCCAAAGCTCTTAAGAAGTTAAGCGCCGATCAATCCCCATTGTGGGGATCCATGACAGCCCAACATATGATAGAACACGTAGTGGGTTCATGGAGAATATCAAATGGGCGTACTCAGGTGAAACTTATGACTCCTCCCGAACGATTGCCTGCTTATCGCACGTTTTTGTTTAGCGTTGAGCCTTACAAGAAGAATCTGATGAACCCAATTTTCTCAAACGGACTTCCTCCTTTAAGAAAAGAGAACTTGGAAGCGGCGGTAAAGCAAATCATTGATGAGATGTGGCAATTTTTCGAGTACCACGAAGAGCATCCTAAAGCCATTTTCACGCATCCCGTGTTTGGTGAACTCGATCGGGAAGGATGGCTCACTTTTCAGAGAAAGCATATGAGTCATCACCTCAAGCAATTTGACGTTCTGTAAACAGCTTGAG
>CAXAIH010000050.1:0-9942 GCA_963968755.1 uncultured Flavobacteriales bacterium | reverse complement strand
GAAATTTAACGTGCGTGCTCAAACGAACTACGACTTCATCGCCAACGAATTGAGCTACACCCAAATCAACATCTACCGCGATTTAGGTTGCTGGGAACTGCGCTTCGACGTTATTCCTTCAGGAAACCGAAAGAGCTACACCTTCGGACTAAATATCAAGCCACAGATGTTGAAGGACTTGAAGCTGGAACGGAAACGAGAGTGGTACGATTTGAACGGGGTTGGCAATTAAATCATCAACCAATTTTCCAAGATCTTCTTGCCTGATGGCGTCATAATACTCTCAGGGTGAAATTGAACTCCGTAGAGTTTATTATCGTCATCTTCTATTGCCATGGCGTAGCCATTTTCATCCCACAAAGTACAGCTGAACTCGGTAGTGATTTGCTCTTTCTGAATCGCCCAAGAATGATATCTGCCTACTTGAATCTTTTCACCCAAACCCGCAAACAACTGAGAGTCATTTCCAAGAGAAACCTCTGTTTGCCTACCATGAAGCACCTGAGGCATATTTATTAAGGTGAGTCCTTTGTATTCGCAGATGGCCTGCATTCCTAAACACACTCCCAACATTTTTTTCTTTCCCACATATCCTGCTATCAAATCCGGCATGATGCCAGCGGAAGCAGGAAGGCCGGGACCTGGAGAGAAAAGGAAAGCATCATAAGCACTCGCCTCTTCAACACTTATCTCATCGTTCCGAAGAACCCGAAAATCTGCTCCAAGAGCTTCCAAATAATGGCTCAGGTTGTAGGTAAAGGAGTCGTAATTGTCTAGCACTAAAACCATAATCCAAATCTGCACTTTTTTGCTCCTAGCTCAAGAATATTTTCATGTGTATTCAAGCGCACAAAACAAACCACTCCAAAGCGCTATGTTTGGACCCTCAACGAGAATCTCCATGAAAGAAATTGTAAAAACAGACCAAGCCCCAGAACCTATTGGACCTTACAACCAAGCCGTTTGGGCAGGCGACACCCTATACATGAGTGGACAAATAGCGATTGACCCACGATCGGGAGAACTCCTTCAAGCAAACATTCAAGAGGAGACCAAACTCGTGATGAAAAATATGGGCGCAGTGCTTAAAGCAGCTGGAAGTGATTTCTCTAAGGTCGTAAAAACGAGCATTTTTCTCTCAGATATGCAACTGTTTTCAGAAGTCAACGTAGTCTACGGTAAGTATTTTCAGGTGGACCCTCCCGCAAGAGAAACCATAGCGGTTAGAACTCTGCCGAAAAATGTGAAGGTTGAAATTTCTTGTATTGCTGTTCGCTAATCAAGATAAACTGTAGTTGAAAAGTTCGAAAGTTCTATTGCTCGTTGAAGTTGACAACTTTGACGAGATTTTTGGGAACATTTGAGCATTGGATATATTTTTTTTTCATCCATTTTTTCAGACTAGCCCTGATTTTTATTTGTACCCTAATTGAGCTTGCTGAGGAGAATAGTTAGAATGAATGTAGAGGCCAAAAAAAGGCGCCCATGGCGCCTTTTCTGTGTTTCATTGATTGGATTAGTAACCGAACAACTCTTCTAAACTAAGTTCTTTTACAGGACCCAATTCTGAGAGTGCAATCATATTCATTTCAGTCTTGTTTCCAATCACTAGGAAGCTGTATTGCTTGCCTTTGATGTGCTGCGTGAAGAATTCAGTCAAACTCTCCAAGCTCATGTTCTGGATAGCTTCATAGTGTTCTTTGCGCACATCGTAGTTGATTCCTCTTTTCTTTAAGTCGAGGTACTTGAAGAATACATTTCTTCCTACAATGCGGTCGCTCTCAATCTTTTTCAAAGCTGCTGCTTTCGCATCTTCAAACTGATCTGGTGCTTGCGGCATATTGTTCATCAAGTCGAGGAGAACTTTGAGTGCTTCTGACAGCTTATCTCGCTGTGTTCCTACGTAGGCCTGAACGTAATTTGGTTTACCAGCCTCTCGCGACATGCTGTAGGCCGTGTAAGCTGAATAAGCCAATCCTTTCGACTCACGGATTTCTTGGAAGATGATGCTTGAAAGTCCTGAACCGAAATACTCATTGAAGATGAGCGCATAAGGCCACAACTCTTTGTTGAATTCCTCATCCTTTGAAATCAAACGAATCTCAGTTTGAACCATATCGTAATCTACAAAGTAGACCTGGTTTTCATTTTGCTCCAAGGTTGGATACACACGTTCTGCAGGATAAGCACTCAGAGCTTCAGCAACCTGATGCTTTTCTGCCAATACCTTCTTCACATCTTCAGCACTGCGCTGTCCGTAGTAATAGACCTGATGCTCAAAGTCGGTTAATGAACGCAGGATGTCCACCAATTCTTGAGCATCCATCTGAGCCAAGTCTTCATTGCTCACCACATCGTTGAATCCATTCTGGGGACCTTGTTTCGCATAAGCGGTCATAGCACGACCGTGGATATAATACTTCTCTTTTTTCTTATCCGAACGTTGTTTGATCTCATCACGCACCAACTCTCCGAGTGCTTCAGGATTTGGAACGGCATTGTTTAGCAAGTGCTCAAAAAGCTCTAAACCAGCTTCTAAGCTTTCATCCAAACCGCTGCAATACACATAAATGCGATCGTTTGAGGCAAAGACATCATACTGCAGTCCAAGTTTAAAAAACTCCTTCTTCAGTTCTTCAACGCTGTACTTATCGGTACCTAAGAAAGGAAGGTAATTCACAGCCATCTCAAGCTTGGCGTTGTTGAGCTTACCCATTTCGAGCACGTAGTAAAGCGAGAACAAATCGTTCACTTCATTCTTTCCGTAGCTGAAGTTGAGACCTTTTTGAAGCTGCTCTTGAGAGAGTACTTTTCCGTAATCTACCCACAATGGATCCAGTCGCACAGAGGCCATGGAGTCAAATTCCATTGCAAAGTTCGACTGTACATCTCTGTTGATTTCGATGGGCGTGATTTGAGGCTTGCTCACTTTGTGCAGGCTCTTATCGGTACCGCTCTTCTTGAATACAATTACGTAGCTGTCGTCTTTGAACTTCTCATTTACCCAAGCAACAAAATCATCTTTTGTGATGGCGGCAATGCGATCAACTTCTGAAACCACATCGGCGTAGTCTTTACCTTTAATGAAAGCATCCATCAAACCAAAGGCGCGTGACCAATTCTGCTCTTGCCCTCTTTTCTTGTTCAACCGAAGGTTGTTGGCGCTCGCTTCAAGCATCCAATCTTCAAAATCACCTTCACGTACTTTATTCAATTCTCCAAGAAGCAAGTCGCGCACCTCTTCAAGGCTCTGACCATCTTTTGGCTTCCCGTACATCATGAATTTGCTGTAGTCTTTCAACTCAGAATCAAAGGCATAAGCCTCTAGTACTTTTTGATTTTGAATCAAGTTCAGATCCATCAAACCAGCCTGACCATTGTTGAGTAAGGTTGAGAGAAGCTGTGCATACAAAGGATCTTTGGTGTCAACGCCACCCAAACGATATCCCATTTGAAGGTACTCACCAAGGGGTCCATATACCGTGTGCTCACTTACTCCGCTGATTGGAGCTTCCGGCTCGAAGGTGTACTGAGGAACTTCTTTTGGCTTATAGTCACCAAAGTAAGCCGTGATTTGATCCATCGCCTTGTCCGGATCGATGTCACCCGAAAGGATGATAGCCATATTGTTCGGAACATAGTTGGTATTGAAGTAATCGTGAATCTTCAACATAGAAGGATTCTTCAAATGCTCTCCTTTCCCTATGGTTGTCTGAAGTCCGTAATTGTGCTTCAAGAACATGAGGGAATCCATCTTCTTGTAAACTTTGGATCTGTCGTTGTCTTGACCGCGGTTAAATTCTTCATACACCGTTTCTAATTCAGTGTGGAACAAGCGTAACACGAGGTATCTGAATCTTTCAGACTCTAACTTCAGCCACTTCTCAAACTCATTGCTTGGAATGTCGTTGATGTATACCGTCATCTCATAGCTGGTGAAGGCATTTGTTCCCTTCGCACCCATGGAGCTCACCATTTTGTCGTACTCATTGGGGATTGCCAACTTGGCTGCTTCATAGGAAACGCTGTCGATCTTCTTGTAGATCAGCTCCTTCTCTGCATCATCGTCTGTATTGCGCTGTTGCTCATACAGATCTGAAATCTTGTCGAGAAGTACTTTTTCTTCTTCCCAGTTTCCAGTTCCGATGTCCTCACCGCCTTTGAACAACATATGCTCCAGGTAGTGTGCTAGTCCGGTAGCATCTGCAGGGTCGTTTTTAGAACCAGCTCGAACTGCAATTTGCGTTTGAATCCGCGGAGCTTCTTTGTTTACTGAGATGTAAACCTTCATCCCATTTTCCAGGGTGTAGATACGAGCGCCTAGTGGGTCGCCTTCAACCGATTCATATGTGTACTTGCTCATTTCTTTTTCTTCTTGTGGAGAATTACAGCCAAAGCCAATCAGGGTGATGAGGGCAATGGCCAATTGGCCAAACTTTTTCATACTTCAGTATTCCGGTTAAAAATCCGTGTCTAGATTAAGACGTCGTTTCAATTCCATCAAAATTGGTTTTTTTTCTGCCATGCGGTCAAACTTCTCTCGATTCGTGTAGTACTTCTTCTCCGCCTGTTCAACCTCAAGCGTAAAATCGAGGAAAATGCCGTAGTGGTTCAGCTTAGCGCGCAAGGCGTTCAACACCTCTTGTTTCTCATTGTGAAAGGCTCCAACTTGAGCCTGGTTGTCAAGCACCATGCGAATTTGATCTCCATCGCGCTTTGGTGTGTATTTCTTCATACTCACGGAAAAGGAGTGCTTGCCTTCCTCCTCCAGTTTGTCGGCATAGGCATTCCAAGCCTCCAAGAGCTCTTCATCCTTAAAGGAATCGCGTGGCTTGCCACTCAAGTCTTCCTCTGACTCTTCCACCAGCTCTTTCTTGAAGGCATTTGAAATGGAAATGGTGCGAGATGTTTGGCTCGGATGATCTTGGAGCTTGCCTGCAATTTTCTCTACCACTTCAGGCTTCTCTTCAAAGGTCTTCTCAGCTGTGGGCTCTTCCGGCTTCTTTTCCTCCTTGGGGGCCTCTGGCTCTTTTTCAAGAACCTGAACCTCTTCTTCTTTTTTGTAAGAAGTTTGTACTTCAGCTCGAGCATCAGTAGCTATTTCGCTTATTTTAGGCTCAACAAGCTCTGGGTCAATTACTTGAGAAGGTGGTAGGATTGCGATTCTTAAGTCGCTAGACTTTTTTTTTTCGCCGACTCCGATGGAAGCCAGTTGCATCAAACAAATCTCAACTAGCAGTCGCTGGTTTTTGCTGGTTTTGAATTCGACATCACATTTACTGATGAGTCGAAGGGCGAGCAGAATGTGATCGAACTCTATTTTCTCCGCTTGCTCTGCATAGCGTGTTTTGGCAGAATCCGAAACTTCAAGCAGCTTCAAAGTTTGCTCTTGCTTGCAAACAAGTATGTTTCTATAATGACTTCCCAATCCGTTGATGAAGAGGTGACCGTCGAAACCGTTCTGCAGAATTTCGTCAAAACTCAGAAGCGCCGAGGGAATATTGTTCTTGCGAATGGCATCAGCAATTCGGAAATAGTAATCGAAGTCGAGGACGTTTAAGTTCTCACTAACCTGTTTATAGTTGAGCTCTTTTCCTGAAAAAGAAACAACCTGATCGAAAATCGAAAGTGCATCGCGCAAGGCTCCATCCGCCTTTTCAGCTATGAGATGAAGTGCATCCGCCTCAGCTGTAATCCCTTCTTCCTCAGAAATGCGTGATAGATGTCCAACGATGTCGCTGATGTCGATACGCTTGAAATCGTAGATCTGGCATCGCGACAAGATGGTTGGAATGATTTTGTGCTTCTCCGTAGTAGCCAAAATGAAAATGGCGTGTTCTGGTGGTTCCTCTAATGTTTTCAGGAAGGCGTTAAAGGCTGCTTGAGAGAGCATGTGCGCCTCATCGATGATGTAGACCTTATAACTTCCTACCTGCGGCGGAATGCGAACCTGTTCGGTGAGCGAACGAATGTCGTCGACGCTGTTGTTGCTCGCCGCATCGAGTTCAAAAATGTTGAAAGCGAAATCTTCGTTCGGATCGATGTCTTTCCCTTCAGCAGTGTTGATGACCTTAGCCAGAATTCGTGCACAGGTTGTTTTACCCACACCACGTGGCCCGCAAAAGAGAAAAGCTTGCGCAAGGTGAGACGATTTAATGGCGTTCTCTAAAGTGTGCGTGATCGACTCCTGACCTACGACGTCTTGAAATTTCTGGGGACGGTATTTCCTAGCTGATACTAAATAATGCTCCATGCGCGGTAAACAAATATAGCGCTTGCAGCTTGCGTTCGCGAGGGTGTTGATAAGTTGATTCGTGGTTCATTTCTTTAGCTCGAGGCAGAAATTAATTTCAGTATTCCATATTTTACGGAATTTTATTTATGGAATTTAATTTGCGTATATTTGAATGTGACTATTTCGAATCCATTCATCACCCAAGGTTATTTGTCGCCCGAGTATTTCTGCGACCGAAAGCAGGAACTAAGCTTCATGAAGGAGGCGCTCAAAAACGGGAACAACCTCGCCTTGATCTCGGGAAGGCGCAAAGGAAAAACCAACCTCATCCTCCACCTATTCCAGCAATACAATAAAGCTTTTGTCTACCACGACATGTTCAGCGCACGCTCGGCTTCTGAATTTACCCAGCAGCTCATCCGTTCGGTGATGCAGCAAATAGGCTCACCCAAAGAAAGCTTTGTCAAGAAGCTGAGTCGTTCGGTGCGCAGTTTCAGGCCCAGCATTGGCTTCAATCAACTTACAGGCAAACCCGAACTCGGTATTCAATTCAACCAGACAAAACTGGTCATCGAAAATCTCGAAGAGGTCTTCAACTTTCTTAGTCAAGAATTCCCTGGGGTGGTCATCGCGCTCGATGAATTTCAACAATTGCTCAGCTGGGACGATGCCAACATCGAAGTGGAGCTGCGCAGCTTAAGTCAGCGCTTTCCACTGGTCCGTTTCATTTATTGCGGGAGCAGCAGGAAATTGATGTTTGAGCTCTTCAACAACAGCCAGCGACCTTTCTATCATTCGTCTCAATTGCTTTTCCTGGAAAAAATCGACGAAGAGGCTTACCTGAAATTCATCAAATCACACCTCGGCGACCGCATCATCGCCGATAACAATATTCGAGCGGAACTCAAATGGTGCAGAGGTGAGACCTATTATATACAACGATTGTTCAACCGGGTATACAGCAAAGGAGCCGGTAAGCACAAGCGCGATGATTTGGATGCCATCCGCACTCAATTGCTCAAGGAAATGGAAAGTGAATTTCAGATTCAGTTGCGCCTTCTCGCCAAACACCAAAGAAGTTTACTCATCGCCTTGGCCCTAACCAAGGGCATCGACAAACCCACTTCTGCAGAATTCTTGAAAGAACAACAACTAAGCTCCTCCAGTACGATTGCTCAAAACCTAAACGTGCTTATGGAAAAAGACATGGCCATCAAGGAGGAAGGACTGTACCGAGTCGCAGATGTTTTTCTAGAACATTGGATACGGGAGCGCTTTGCGATATGATGGAGTGAAAGAGTGATGCGCTTCTTCGCCAAGCTTCGACGGGCTATGAGGGTTGAGTGTTCCCGCACAGTATTCACCTTCGGAGAATATTTCAGGCAGGGAGTGTTGAGCGAAAATTAGCACATTCTCAAATTTGCATATTGCCACATTATCCATGCACCACGCTCCCACACCTCAAAGTGCCATAACCCCCTCAAGGGCAGCTGCGTTCTTGTACACCTCGATGATGCTCTTCGCATTCAACATCAGCTCTTTGGCTGAAACCGATAGATACTTCTTGTTCCGGCTCTCGTTGATCTTCATCTGAGCTTCACCGCTGAAAAGGGCTTCCACCAAGGCCAAGGTGCGGTTGTCGTTCGGGAAAATGAACTTGAAATAATAGACTCTCGGAAATTCTTCCTTGTCGAGTTTTTCGCGTAGTCCTACATAAGGATTTTGTTCTTCTTCTTGTTTCTCCACAGTGCGAAGAACGGAAAAAGTCACATCTTGTTCCCTTCATTTTGCTTCCTTTAAAAAGGGGACTAAACATACCGCCAAGCTATTTTCCAGCTCCAAGGCTTAAATTCACCTAAATAGCTTTCATTTTTCAAGTAAAATCATACTTTTGCATTCCCATTTTTGGGGCTTAATAAATATTAATGCGAACATGACGAATCGATACGAGACTGTTTTCATCTTAACTCCCGTTTTATCTGATGCTCAGGTAAAGGAAGCAGTGAAGAAATTCGAAAGTACGCTCAAGAAGTTTTCTGCCAAGGTGATCAACAAGGAGGACTGGGCATTGCGTAAGCTTGCTTATCCTATTCAGAAGAAATCCACTGGCTTCTACTTCCTATTTGAATTCGAAATGGAGGGCGAGCATATCCGCACTCTTGAAGTCGAACTCAAACGCGACGAGCGCTTTATCCGTTTCCTCACTATCAAACTTGAAAAACATGCAGTTGCATGGGCTGACAAGAGAAAAGCCAGAGGCAAGAACAGCGGAAAAGCTGAGAACAAAGAACAAGTAGAAGCATAATCAACCTATCCAATAGAAATGGCTGAAAATTCATCAGAAATCCGGTATTTGACTCCGATCAATATCGAGATTAAAAAAGAAAAGTACTGCCGCTTTTTAAAGAGTGGTATAAAATACGTTGACTACAAGGATCCAGACTTCCTTTTGAAGTTTATCAACGACCAAGGTCGTATCCTTCCTCGTCGTATCACTGGAACATCAATCAAATTTCAGAGAAAGGTTTCTCAAGCTGTTAAGCGTGCTCGCCACCTTGCCTTGTTGCCTTATGTTGCTGACCAACTTAAGTAAGAGCTATGGAGATCATTCTAAAAGAAGACGTAGAGCATGTAGGTCTTAAAGACGACCTCGTTACTGTAAAGAACGGATACGGAAGAAACTTCCTAATCCCGAAAGGAAAAGCTGTCATCGCTACCGCTTCTGCTAAGAAAGTTCGTGAAGAGAACATTCGTCAAAAAGCACACAAAGAAGAAAAAGCGCGTGAAGAAGCCAACAAAAACTTGGAAGCATTGCAAGGAATGAAGATCTCTGTTGGAGCCAAAGCTGGCGAAGCAGGAAAGATCTTTGGATCTGTAAATACCATCCAATTGGCTGAAGCTATCAAAGCTCTGGGTTACACCATCGACCGTAAGCACATCAAACTTAAAAACGATCCAATCAAAGAGGTTGGATCGTACGAAGCTGATATTATCTTGCACCGCGATGTGAAAGGAACCATCAAATTTGATATTGTAGCTGAGTAAGCTTTCCAAAACACACAAAAGGAACCCCTCCTCCATGCTTGGTCGAGGGGTTTTTTATTGCTCCTTTGTCAAAGAACCCTTTTGAAGCTTAACCTCCATGAGGAAGTGATAGGGATCGACCCACTTAAAATCTGTAGGGTCGGATTCTGGATATGGAAATTCTGAGTAGTTCGTGTTCGTATCAGTCTCGATATCTAAGTACCGCTCCTCCTCGCCTACTTTGTAGGTCAGCCGGTGTGGACCTATTCCGTAAACCTGAGGCCCGCGAATATCATGCTCAATGATGAGCTTGTTTCCCTTCTTACTCCAGCCCATGTCCATCTTAATATGACCGGCATAGTTCAACCAAGGCTTCATTCCAGTGACCAAGTCAACTCCACTCATTTCAGTCATCAGCTTCAAAAAGTCTTCGGTATAAGCATTCGACATTTTGTAAGTCTCGTAATACTTCCGAATTCCTGCGAAAAACATAGTATCACCTACTTGCTCACGAATCATGTGCAGTACCCAAGCGCCTTTCTGATAATTTAGAGGATTGAGCAACCGATTTAAATTGGTGATGCTGGTATCGATGACCTTCAATTTTGGATACTTCGCCTCGAACTTGAATACCTTCTTTCTAGACTCGTATAGGCGCTCGCGTAATTTCTCTGGTCCATATT
>CAXAIH010000049.1:0-10077 GCA_963968755.1 uncultured Flavobacteriales bacterium | reverse complement strand
GTAGATCTGATCTGACACAGGATGATGAAGTGAAAGACTTGATTGCAATGGAAAAGGAAGATAAGGATGGCGACGGAGTGGCAGACATCCTAGACAATTGTCCAAATACGCCAGAAGGAGCTGAAGTGGATTCCGTAGGATGTCCATTGGATGGTGATGCAGACGGAGTGGCAAATTTCAAGGATCAAGAATTGGCAACTCCGGACAGCATGTTTGTTAATACGGCAGGTATAGGTCTATCGGATGATGCCTTGGCATCAATTTATCTTCGGTACATAGATTCTTCTGGGACACTCTCACCGATTGAAGACACCTTGTATACTTCTCAAGGGCCATCACAAACAATTCGTAGAAAAGGAACCTTCGCTGTTCAAGTAGACGATGAAACGGCAGGCTTAACGCCTTCAGAAGCGGATGAGGTATTAGGTACACGAAAAGTTGAATCTATCGAAGACGGGGACAAATCAGTCTTGGCAGTAGGGGAGTATGATAATATAAACGACGCTTTGGCGAAACAACAAGAGCTGAAGGATAAAGGAGTTCCAACCAGCGCAATTATCGCGAAGACGCCTACCGGTAAGTTGATTCAGTCCAAAGAGGTCGGAATGTTTGTTGGCGCTGCTGCTGCCAAAGCCATTGCAGAAGTGGAAGGTGTGATTTATAGAATTCAAATGGGCGCTTTCTTGAAGCAACCTAATTTGAAAGTCTACGAGAATGTAGGTAAGGTTATTCCAATTCGCACTTCTGATGGACTTACCCGCGTGTACCATGGTTTATATAACACCTACGATGGTGCGGCTGAGGCGAAACAGCAATTAATCGGTATGGGCTTTACAGAAGTGTTGATCAAAGCGTTTGCTACCAAAGGCGTTTCTGCTTCAGGACAGAGCGGTGCACGTCCTGCTGCGAAGCCAGGTTACCTCAAGGTTGATGCATCAACTGCCGATAAGAACAAAGTACGCTTCAAAATTCAGGTAGGTTCTTTCAGTAAAACCAACCCGAACGATTTGGTTGCCAAGTTCATCGAATTCGGAAATGTGACTTCAGAGAATACGGCAAGTGGCGTTATTCGCTACTTCGTGGGAAGCTTTGGAAGTGTTCAAGAAGCTCAAAGCTTATTAAATAGAGCTCGCGCAGAAGGCTTGAAAGATGCCTTTATGGTCGGAGAGTACGAGGGTAAATCCATCTCCGTTACCGACGCCAAGAAATTAAGCGGACAGTAGTTGTCCGTCAATGGTCATTGGTCAAGGATCAATTGTCAATTTTAACTCCATCACTCAGGGTTACAGGTTACGAGTTACAAGTGAGAGGTTCTTGGATATAAGTTCTAAGCATGGGAAGCAGGTCATTTCTCATGCCCAAATCTCATTTCCCAATTCACTCACCACTCACCACTCTTCGTCAAGCTCAGAGTGACAGGTTGCGGGTGCGAGATACAACTTTCTTAGAATTGAACCTAGAACCTCTCTCTCTCTCTCTCTCTCTCTCTCTCTCTCTAGAACAGCTTATCCCACGGAACGCGGATGAGAATAAGGATGAGGCCAATCAGGTAAAAGCGACTAAGCTTGCTGTACTTTTTGTCAGACTCGGCTCTCTTCGCGCTAGAAAAGCCGATAGTAACGAATACAACTCCAATGATCATCGTAAGTGGGTGTTCCAAAACGCGAAATCGTACAGTGGAATCTGCCATAGCTGCTCCAAAATCTTTCAATTGACTGAAAGAAAGTCCCGTGAAGTAGATGGCCATTCCAATCACCAATTGAAGGTGAACAGCGATCAAGGTATAAAGGGAGAGCTTCCTATCTCCTTCAGCAAAAGCTTTCTTCGATCGTGCCGCCATGAAGAATTTGACAACCGAAACGATGAGAAGGATCAAAGCAACATATGCCAGTGTCCTGTGTAAGTGAAGTAATCCTGTGTGCATTTAATTTAGGCTTAGTGATTTGTGAATGCGTTTTCCTGAATGGAGGCTCAGCTCTATGAAAACAACCCCTTTAGCTTGATTATCTAAGTTGATACTCTGACCTGAATAGATGTTGCTTGCTTGAAAGACCAACTGTCCGAGATGATTGCGAACAATTAATCGGCTGGCAGAACCTTCAAATTCCAATCTGAATTCTCCACTACTCGGATTCGGGAAAACCTTCAAGGTTTCAAAGCTTTCTTCGTTTAGTCCAACACAATTATAGACTTCCACAAATTCCAATGAGCTTCCACTACAACCATTGCTGTCGGTATAGTTGTACTCAAGTTTATGCCAACCAAGGCTTATTAATGTAGGGTCAAAAACGGTATCGAGAATGCCATCGATGGTATAGCTTCCTCCACTCGGAGAACCATTGCTCAGGACAAAAGCCGCAGAAGTGTTGCAAAAGGGTCCGATGCTGTCGAGCTCAACTTCAGGAGAAGTGACAAAATGTACGTCAACGCTATCGCTGCCGACACAGCCATTGCTATCAGCAATCATGTAACTTATAGGGTAGGAGCCTGGCGACACGCTCGAAGGCACGAAGAGAACCGTATCAGTGAATGGCATCCATGTTCCACCGTCCCAAGTTCCGTTTGGGAGATTAGCGCTCAAACTTTGCGCTTGAGAGTTTGAGGTGCAATAGGTTAAATCGCTTTGGTCAATTTGCACATTCGGTGGTCCGTTTACGATTACCGAACCTTTTTTTACTAAGGAATCTGAACCATTCTGATTGCTAACCACGAGCTTAATGTCATAGGTGCCAGCTGCATTGTAGGTCACGTATGGATTCGGGTCGTTCTGATTTCCAGAACCGCCGAGGAATTCCCAACTGGAGCTGCTCACATCTTGACTGTTGTTGATCAAACGGATGCTGTCGCCAATACAAATTGAATTGTCGCTTAAAGTGAAATTTGGAATGGGCAGAGGAGCAAGACCGTCAACAATACTAGTCATCCACTGCTGCCCAGTTAAAGTTCCTTTATTCCCAATTTTTAGAGTGTATACTCCGTTGCTTGGGCTAGCGATATAAACTTGCTCTACATTGTCTCTAAAATTGTCGCCCGTGGCGGCTGGGTCTAATGGAAGAGCTGGGTTTAGGACGTAAGGTTTAAATTCAAAACCATCCGACTCACGCTCGATGCGCAGGTCTAAGTCGTTCACCAAATCTTGTGTTGTGGGATTGAGCACGCGCGCTGCTACACTTCCTGCTGGGTCATTCCAAGCAATGGTTACACGAACAACTCGATTAGGTATGTTCACCGCTTTAATCTCAATAGGGGTGCCAGAAGTGAGGCGTTGCTCTATAATCACCGCCGAAGTATCACCGATGACATCGG
This sequence comes from uncultured Flavobacteriales bacterium, assembly GCA_963968755.1. GTDB lineage: Bacteria > Bacteroidota > Bacteroidia > Flavobacteriales_G > Salibacteraceae > UBA4419. The sequence continues at coordinate 6,771 of CAXAIH010000049.1, read as the reverse complement.
CGGCTTTTCGTGTGTTCATCAAACCCCAGCCAAAACGATAATCGGGTCCGTTGCTTGAACCGGCTTCGTTTGCCGTATGAATGATCAGTCCACGTAGAGTAGAGCTTCTCATGAAATTTCCACTTCCATGCACTTGTTCGTAGCGTTCTTGAAGAAGAATGGCAGAACCAGTTACAGCTGGAGAGGCCATAGATGTTCCTTGCCAGCTCGCATATTGAGTATTGTTTCCTGCAAGAGGAGAATACACGGCTACACCTTTAGCTACAATATCAGGACGAATACGACCGTCGTCGGTTGGTCCCCAACACGAGAAGTTCGACATCACCACATTTGATGGTTGGCTATATCCGTTGCTGATTTCATTCACGGCACCAACTACTAAAATGTTCTTGGCCATAGAGTAAGAAGAAACACTTCCGTAAGATGGATCATCGTCTCGAGTCGCGGTTGAGGTCACCCAGCCGCTTCCGCTCCAAACTCGATGAGAGGTTCCAGCACTCGGGCCGTCGTTTCGATCGTTTCCTGCCGACTTCACAATTAGGTGATATGGAGCCTGATTGGCAATTTGGTCCCACTCACGAGCAACAGAACCATAGTGTCCAAAGTCGATGTCCTCGCTGGCATCTTCATTCGGATTCCCATACCATGTCCAGTTTCCACTGCTCACTGACCAACCCGTTGGCTGTCCGTAAGAGTGATTGGAAACTAAAAGTCCATTGGCTCCAGCAGAGCGCATCTCGCTTTCATTGTTTCCCCAGTCGTAAGCGTGAATGTCAACATCGTAGGCCATGCCGCGAGCTCTAGAAACAACTCCAGTTGCACCTACGGTTCCTGAAACATGCGTTGCATGATTGCTGTTGGAGGTAGCTCCGTCGATTTGAGTAAGTCGACCGCCAACAAATTCTTGATGTGTTGCACGCACAGCACCACCGTCCCAAACGCCGGCTTTCATTCCTGCTCCTTTTAAATTCAGTCCTGAGGAGCCTCCTGGATTCACCTCATCAGTGTTGATGGTAATGGCCGATTTGTCGTTTTCTGTTTCAAGGTACACAGGCATTCCCTGCTCGTCGAGGTACATCAGTTCTTTGAAGTTGATTCCGTCTTCGATGGTGATAGGCCAATTCTTGATTTGAGCCATGCGCAGGGCTTCAGCGTGCTTCACTTGGAAAATGCTGTCGCTGATCTGAGCATCTAATAGCAATCCTTCTACATCGGTCTCACTTCGCACCTTGCTGAGGTTTGTCTGAGCTTGTGTACTAAAAGTCGCCAGGAGTATTACGGCGAAGAGGCTATTCTGGAATAATCTCACTTCTGCTAAAATATAAATTCTTGAAAAGGGCTTGAACATATATGGTATCGCTGCCGCTTTTTGATAGACTTTCTTCAACACTCACACTAACGTTTGAGTTGCCCGGAAGGTTTGATTGAATCCGTCCAAAAAGGTCATTTCCGCTTTGACTTACATTTCCTGTGTGAGGCGCACTTTTAAAATTGAGCAAAACCAATTGAAAATTCTCCGCCTTGGCACCTTCTTCTGAAAGTCCACGAATGCCGTTTATTTGAAATGCCCTTCCGTCTTCTAAATTTAGATTGATGTTCAAAGAGCCATTTACTTCCTCAGCTCGAGCTCCTTCTACAGCGAATTTCTTGAGATCGTTTTTCGCCCCCAGCATGAAGAAAGCATCACCTGATAGCGGGTCTGCTGAAATTGATTCTGATTTTTCTGAGGTAGGCGCATCGGCAGGGCTGGAAGCCTCTTGATGTTTTGCGCCAGAACAAGCGGATCCACAAGTGATGATGAGGTTAAAAAGCAAAAGGGCAGCTCTCCACATGGCGGCAAAACTAGCCTACTTATTCTTTCTCATACAATTCTTCGTCAGAAGCTCCTTTTTCTTTGATTTGATAGGAGGCTTCGGAGATTTTTCCATTCCATTCAAGAACCGCAAAGTTCGTCCCAATCTTCAATAGAGATTTATTGACTTCAAGTTCATATTGCCCTTCAGGAATGGCCTTCATTTTAAAGAGATAGATGGCATTCTCCGAGCTGTCGTTTTTGAGATAGAGATTAACAGCTGCCTGCTCACCAACCCAATAGTCGATGATGAAATTTCCATTGTTAAAGTTCTTGCTCAACTGGATGGGGTTTTCTGCATTTAGGGTCGGCCGTTGTGCAAATACGCTTGCACTCAACAGGAGCGAGAATGCGAATAGTACTACCTTCATGGGCTAAAGTTAGGCCTTTTACAAAAGCTTATTTCATGGAATTTTTAGACCCAAAATTGGATGCATACGTGCATCATATGACTAAAGACGAACCGAAAGTATTGCAAGATCTAAATCGTGAAACCAATGCGAAAGTGGTGCTTCCAAGAATGCTTGCCGGTCACCTTCAAGGGCGAGTGTTGAGTATGTTGTCGCATATGATTCGTCCAAAATATGTTCTTGATGTTGGAACCTACACAGGCTACTCTGCTCATTGTTTTGCTGAAGGAGTGCAAGAAGGAGGGAAAGTTGTGAGCTTGGATGTAAACGATGAACTCGCTTGGATTCACAAAGAATATGTGAAAGCTTCGGAATACGGAGAGCGCATCGATATTCGTTTTGGTAAGGCATTAGATCTCATTCCAGACTTGGACTATGATTGGGACATCGTTTTTCTCGATGCCGACAAGGAGAATTACATCAACTATTACAATCTGGTAATCGATAAGCTGAAACCGGGAGCTTACATCCTTGCCGACAATGTGCTTTGGAGTGGTAAAATTCTCGATGATCCCAGTACGATGGATCAGGAAACTAAAACCTTGTATGAATACTCCAAAATGGTGAAGGAAGACCCACGTGTAGAAAATGTGCTCTTTCCAATTCGTGATGGACTTATGGTAGCACGGAATAAATGATTGACTTAAGAAGCGATACGGTCACGCGGCCTTCAGAAGCTATGTTGCAGGCTATGATGCAGGCTAAGGTTGGCGATGATGTCTTCAATGAAGACCCTACGGTGATTGAACTTGAGAAAGTGCTTGCCGAAATGTTTGGCAAAGAGGCTGGCTTGTTTTGTCCAAGTGGTACCATGACGAATCAAATAGCCATCGCGGTTCACACGCGTCCGGGTGATGAGGTGATTTGTCATAAGAATTCTCACATCTATCTCTACGAAGGAGGTGGTATGATGGCCAATTCTGGCGTTTCTCCAAACCTGTTAGATGGAGAACGTGGTCAACTTATTGCGGATCAAATTCGGGCAGCAATAAAGCCCGACGATCCACATTTCCCGAACAGTAGAATTATCAGTCTTGAGAACACCATGAATAAGGGTGGTGGTAGCGTGTATGATTTTAAGGACTTAAGCGAGATAAGTAATCTAGGACTTGAACTTGGCATGTCCAGACATCTCGATGGTGCGCGCATCTTTAATGCCTTGGATGTCGCCGACTACGATGCACGGCAAATGGGTGATTGTTTCGATAGTATTTCAATTTGCCTTAGCAAAGGATTAGGAACTCCGGTCGGCAGTGTGTTGGTGGGTGAATCCGATTTCATTCATCGTGCTCGCCGTATGCGGAAACGCTTTGGTGGTGGAATGCGCCAAGCGGGTTATTTGGCTGCCGCAGGGATTTTTGCTTTAGAGAACAACCTCGAAAGACTAGCGGACGATCACAAAAGGGCAAAGGCTTTGGCCGAGATGCTCAAGCCCTGCTCTTGGGTGCAATCGGTTCAAGAAGTTGAGACCAATATTGTTATTGCAGACGTGAATGAAGTAGGCGTGGAAGCAGTACTAAATCGTCTTGAAAAGCAGCATATACGCGCTGTTGCTTTTGGGGCTTCTCAGATCCGGATGGTAACGCACCTCGATTTTTCAGAGGACCAATTGTCGGAAATGGAGAGGCGCCTTCCACTGGTTGAGCTGTTTTAACAAAACATTAACGGCATGAATCTTGTTATTTTTTACGACATGAGACGCGCCCTTCTTTTTAGTTCCGTATTTGTAGTTTTTCTCACCTCCTGTGCTTCCCTTTTTGAGATAGGTGATCTTCCTGAAGATGATATTTACGCGCCGATCTCGAGACCCGTTTATGTCGTTCAAGAAGCAAATGAGGCAACTCCAAGTCGGAATATGGAAGATGCTTCAGATGCGGCGCAAGCAGAAGATTACGACTACTACGACCCCGAGGAGGCAAAGAACATTCAGTATGGCATGCTCGACTATGTGAATCCGAACGACGCCAGCAGCGCCTTTTATTACGACCCCTTCTACGATCCCCTCAATAATCAGCAGGCACAGTTTAACTATGTGGCGATGGCCCCTTCCTTTTACAACGATCCTTTCAATTCCTTTAATTCTTTCAATTCATTAGGGAATAACTGTCCTCCCTACATGAGCTACTGGCAGTGCATGAACATGCGACAAAACAGCGCTTGGTGTCCTTATTCGAATTTCTATTCTTTAAATAATCCACGACCTATGTTCTACTACGGTGTGGGTCAAGCCAGCTTTTATCCCTATTCGAATTTTTATAATCAATACCAAATTCTCACCCCTACCCGGAACAATACTCCAACCTACCAAGGCAAACGTTCGAGCGTTCGATCCTACACGCCTAAATCTCCAAACACAAGAAACTCATATGTGAGTCCCAACCGGGTTCCATTATCAGGGAAAAGGGCTGTTTCAAGCGGGGCTAACACGAGTTCGCCAGTTTATCAAAACGACGTTCGAATGAGCTCAAGTGTTTCCAAGCCTGCGAGCTCGACTACAAGGAAGAGTCCAAACAAAGTGACGCGTTATGCCCGTCCTTCAAACCCAAGCAGCTCGCAACCTTCAAACCCAAGCACGCACGCAGCACCGAAAACCTTCAGTGCGCCAAAGACTAGTCCGAGCCAATCAAGAACTCGTATAGCGGCACCCAGAAACAATTCCTTTTCTACGCCGAGCAGATCGAGCAGTAGTCCATCTAGAAGTTCTAGTCCGTCTCGCAGTAGAAGTTCTACTACAAACAAACCGAGAACGCGATGATGAGAGTCCTGCTTCTCTTATGTCTAATACCAGCCCTCTCTTTTGCTCAGAATTCAGAGGATGTGCTTCGCTACAGCGTCTTTCATGCACATGGTTCTGCACGATCTCAAGGAATGGCTTCAGCCATTGGAGCGAGTGGGGGAGACGCCTCAGGCGGTGCCGTTAATCCCGCCGGACTTTCCGTACTCGGACAAAGTGAATTTAGCATTAGTCCCTATTACCAGTTCAGCGATTTTTCCTCGAATCACTGCGGCCAAGAAAGCGAATCGGGTAATGCCAGCTTAAGAATTGGAAGTGCCTCAGCTACTTTCAAATTGCGCGATGACGAAAATGGATGGAACAATATGATGCTCGGGATTTCGATTTCCAAATTGGCCGATTTCAACAGAGATGTAAGCATCAGTGGAACGAATAACGAGAGTTCATTGCTCGATTTTTTCTTCAACCAAGTACTAGATAGTCAAGGTGCCAATGTAGACGGCATAGACGATAAATATCCCTTTGGAGCGAGCTTGGCTTGGCAAACGTTCCTCCTCGATACCTTCAACAACTTTTTTTTTACAGCCCTTCCAGATTACGGCCAACGACAAGATTATCAATCCGAGGAGCGCGGAAGAATGAATCAAACCAATTTCAACCTCGCCGTCAACTACCAACACAAGTTTTACTTTGGAGCCGGAGTGAATTTCCGCAATGTGCAATTCACGCGAGCCTCTGATTTCTATGAATTCGTTCCTCTAGGTGACACCAGTACCTTTTTAAGCGATTATCGCTTCACTGAGTTTCTGGAGACAACGGGAACGGGAGTGAATTTAAATCTTGGTGTGATTTACAGACCGAGTCCATTCCTGCGTTTTGGATTGGCGTATCACAGTCCAACCAGGTTGGATCTCACAGATTATTGGAATGCCGAAATGCGCTCCAATTTTATCTCAGGTGAAAGCTATACAGCGGTCTCGGGTGATGGAGCTTTTAGCTATCAGATTACTACACCTGGTAAAATTACAGCCAGCTCAGCGCTCATTTTTGGGAAAAGAGCCTTGCTTAATCTCGATATGGATTACATAGACTACCAGCAGGCAAACTTGCGCTACGAGGGTACTCGCGACTTGTTTGAAGTCGAGAACAACGACATCCGCGCCACTCACCAGCGTGCTTACAACTTCAGACTAGGTGGAGAATATCGCTTGAACTCATTTGCTCTGCGAGGAGGATTTGCGCACATTGGTAGTCCTTTGCAGGGCTTGGCAGCTCTTTCGCAGCAGCTTTATTCCTTTGGCCTTGGCAATCGTACAGACTTCATGAATTGGGATCTGAGTTTTTCCTATATCAATCAATCGGGAGAAGACTTCCATCTCTACGATCCAGTATTGGCTCCAAACCAAGCGAGTTCCGTGGATACACGCCGTGTTCAAATCAGCTTAGGCCTGGCCTTTCGAATCTGAAATTTGGGCAAAAAAATCCCGCAATTCCAATGGAACGCGGGATTCGATACATTAGACTTAGCTTGCCTTAGGAAATCAGCTTTGCAATTTTCTCTTCTTCTTCTTTCGCCAACTCAGGGTCAACCAAAATACGACCGCAGTGCTCGCTGATAATGATTTTCTTGCGGTTGCGAATGTCCAACTGACGTTGTGGTGGAATCACGAAGAAAGATCCTCCAGAAGCTCCTCTATCCAAAGTAACTACGGCTAAACCGTTTACTGAGTTTGAACGGATTTGCTTGTACTGACGAAGAAGGCGGTCTTCAATTT
>CAXAIH010000048.1:0-10110 GCA_963968755.1 uncultured Flavobacteriales bacterium | reverse complement strand
GCTGAATACCGAGGCTAGAATTGGACCTTGGCAGATCAGCAAAAAGACTTTATTGATTTCTCCCTTTCTAGTGCACCAAATTCCTTACTACCTGGGCCGGGCGAAAGGAGTTCCGATTGAAGTAGTTCAAAAAGCCATTCCTGGTAAGTTGCACCTGATGTATGAAAGAAGATACGACCCCAACCAAGGTGAGCTCATCTACAGCTATTACGACTATCACCTAAAATTGACGGTGTACATCGTTCGATTTTAGTCTTCGCTTCTTCGAAGGTTTTTCTCGGAAAGAAAAAGGAGCATGCCGATGGCGCTCGAACTCAGCACCGAGAGGTAAAACATCAGGGCAATTGCTAGAGAGGTTTCCATATTCAGCCCCAAGTATTCCGAACCAAAAACAAAGGCCATTTCTCGCGCTCCAACTAAGGGTAGTACAAAAGCAAAAGTGGCCAAGAGAAATACAAAGATGTACTCTGTTACTTGCTCATTTATCTGAAGTGCCCTCAGTAAAGTGAAGACAGTAGCTACCTGCAGTAGCTGAATTACGAGACTGTAAAAACCCGTTTGGGTCCAAGCTGCAAGAAATTTTGGGAAAATCCATTTGCTTCCAAAATAATAGGCCAGGTAAAGCACTGGAATGGCCAGAAAGCTCAAGTTCTTGTATTCCCAGGAATAAGAACTGAAATAGAAAAAAACTAGCGCCAGAGCGCATAAGGCTACCATGCCTGCAAGGCGATCAAGTAGTGCGGCTGTAAGGCTGACTTTGGGGGAATAGTCAAAATTTTTCTTGAGCCAGTATGCTTTATAAGCCTCACCACCCACCAAGGGAACAAAGAGGTTGTAAAACATGGCCATGAAGGTGAGTTTTCCATTCAGGACCTCGCTTACTTGCTTCTCTCGGGAGCGGTACAAGGCATTGATGCGAAGCGCGGATATGACTTTCGAGATAAAAAAGAATATAAAGGCTAGAAGGACGAAGGCTGGGTTGGCCTTACTCAGATGTGTTAAGGCTTCATCTAGATCTACTTTCCGTAGAATGAGAAAAATGGCCAAGGCACTGAGTCCTAATTTCAAGAGGAACTTAAGTGCCGACTTCAACTTCATTGGCTAAAAGTAGGCCTAGATTTCATCGTAGTTGAAAAGAGTCTGCAATTGCAGCCGAAGTTTGGCAGAAACTTCTTGAAAATCGAGTTTCCTTCCGAGTTCTTTCTCCATGGAAGTGACGGCCTTATCATCAATTCCACAGGGAACAATGTGTTCAAAATAAGTCAAGTCGGTATTGATGTTCAAAGCCAGCCCGTGCATGCTAACCCAACGTGACATGCGAATGCCAATCGCGCAAATTTTACGCGCTTTTTCTGGCTTATCCGCATCTAGCCAAACTCCTGTAGCGCCTTCAAGACGCTCTCCTTTAAGTCTGTATCCTGCAATGGTTTGGATGACGGCTTCTTCAAGAAAACGCAAAAATTTATGGAGGTCTGTAAAGAATTGCTCCAAGTCGAAAATTGGATACACCACCAATTGACCCGGACCGTGAAAGGTGATGTCGCCCCCTCGGTTGATGTGGTAGTATTCCGCTCCAATGGACTTCATACCGTGCTCATCAATGAGCAAGTTAGACAAGTCACCACTTTTCCCAAGCGTATACACCGGTGGGTGCTGACAAGCAATGAGGTGATTCTCAAGTGTTCTTGGCACCTCTTCCCCTTTCGCTCGTTTGATCTTGTGATTGACCTTTCCTCGGTTCAGCTCTTCTTGAAGATCCCAACAACTTTTATAGCCGATGAGCCCCAATTCTTGAAGCTGAACAACAGGCTTAGCCATGGAATTTGGCGAGTTCACCCTTGAGGTGTGTAATGATGTTCACCTCAACTGGGTCTATGCCTTTCTTTTCTGCCAGAAGCACCGAAATCCAGTCTCCAAGGTGGATGAGATATACGACCTCTTCAAGAAGGTTTGCTCCTTTTGCAGTAACATCGAAAACGTTCGGCGTGTGCTTTCTGTACACCTCGTTGGACACTTCCATACGCTTAGTAACCCTTGGGTGATCCACACTTGTATGAAAGGTAACTACCGCCAATTGATCGTCTTTTTTTGTCCAGCCTACAAGCTCATTGTGGTTCATCTCTGGGTAGACATGATGCCAGCACAGCATTTTTGAGTTTTCGTTGATTTGTTGGCGGAAACGAACCAAAACACCTTCGATTTTTGAATCTCCGTACAAAACGGGAATTCTGTCGTAAAGCTTCTCTGTTAAATCTTCCGCTAAGGCTGCAATCGCTTCTTGGCTTTCTGCAAGAAAACTTGAAAGGTTGTGTAGCTGATTTACTAGGCTAGTGCCGACCAAACCAAGTCTGTTCATCACATTGATGAGTTGTACAATCGGATAGGCAAAAGCACCTCGGGGTGGCATTCCTCCTGGGATTAGTATTGCAGGCACTCCAGCCTCTTTGCATTTCGCTTCAAGTTGCCCGCCTGAAGTAATGGCACAAATCTGCATGCCTCTCTTGCGTGCTTCATCGAAAGCATCTAAACTCTCTTCTGTATTTCCAGAATAAGAACATGCAATTAGAAGTGTGTTCTCATCTCCATAAGCCGGTAAGGTGTAGGTCTTGCTCACAAGCACGGGAACCTTACATTCTGAAGCAACCAGTTCCGCGAGGATAGTTCCCCCGATTCCTGACCCGCCAAGGCCACATACCAAAACGTTCTTAATTTCTGCTTTGGGAGCGTTAAGGCTCCAGTTTTTGGTAATTTCTAGGGATTCTGTGAATTGCTTTGGAAAATCTACAACAACTTGTTTCATGCGTAATTCTATCTGGCGCCAAATATAGTTGGCTTTTTAGCTGCTCCAGCTAAGCTTGAATTAATAAAAAATGACCTTGTGTACCTCTCGATAACCTTCTCTGGAACTGATAAACAATAAGTAAAAGCCCGTTTCAATTTGGTTTCGTTGAAATTGGTAAAAACTCCCATCTGTGGCGGAGTTGTGGTGTTCCGTTCGTCGAAGTTTTCCACTTCGATCGAACAAACGCATGGTATAGAATAACTCTTTCGGAAAGCGAATGTTCAGGTGGGCACGGCTTGGGTTTGGATGGATGAGTGCGCCGAGGCCTATGCTTGTATCCACTCCACTGTCGTAATCGTAATTGGGGTTGAAAAGCTCAATGATCTTATCGTCATCTGGCTGGACTACCGAAACTCCGTTTGGTTCTCGGTTTGAGGTTGAAATGTAAATCTTACCATTTGGCGCGACCAACACATCTCTCAATCTTCCGTAGTAACCAATATTCTTACCCACGTCATTCTTTCGGCTGAGGTAGTCGACTTCTTCAACAATTGACTCTCCATCCTCACTCAAGCGAAGCAATTTAAGCTCCTTGTCTTTCAGAAAGGTTTGTAAAAGAGCATTCCTCCACTCTGGAATCGACTCATGGTCGAAGTAGGCCAATCCGCATGGTGCTTCTGTGGGTGTCCAAGCGCTTAAAGGTTCACGGACATTTTGCTCGCCACAAAAGGCTTGCTCCGATACGAGGTCGCAAAACCCTTCAACCTTTGGCCAGCCATAATTTCTTCCTTTCTCTATCAGGTTCAATTCGTCATCTGTAGCTTCCCCATGTTCTGAGCTGTACAACTTTCCATCCCTGCCATATGCTAAACCTTGAGGGTTCCGATGGCCTAAACTCCAGGTATAGCTTCCAGGAAATGGGTTGTCGATTGGCACCCCACCATCAATGCTCATTCTGAGAATCTTTCCATTGATTTCTTGCGGATCTTGTATCTCAAAAGAGGTAAAGGCATCGCCCAAGGCGAAGTAGAAAATGGAGTCGTTTTCGAATACGATTCTTGACCCGTTGTGGGTAAAGTTTGCGCGAATGTTGTGAATTAGATGAACTGAATCAACAAACGTTTTCTGTTGCACTGAATAGGTATAACGCACTAGGCGGGCTCCATAAAGTGAGTGGGTGTAGTTTACAAAGACATAGGGAACAAGAGGAAACTTTGGGTGCAAGGCCATAGCATGCAAGCCTGAATTGTCGAAGGATTCGTAAACCTCTTCGATCTTAAATACTTCTTGTATTTCGCCATCCTCTGGATTGATTTTCTTGATCCATCCGTCTCTTTGCGAGAACCACAACCAAGCTTCTGGCCCCCAGTGAAAATCCCAAGGGATATATACATGATCAGCCAAAATGCGTGTTTGAACGATGGTGCTATCAAGCAGAAAGAAATCAGCCAAACTTGTATCCCCGCCAAAGTCCGGTGGCTCGTAAGTATAACCCTCTGTTAGTTCAAAGATTTTATCTCCTCCTAAACGGGGTGTGCCGAAGGCATCTTCATTCGAACTGCATAAAAACACCCTTCCACTTGGACTAACAAGTACATCACGAACCCGGCCTACAAGGCCTTCTAGGTATGTGTTTTCAGACACCACCTCATCTCCATTTAGCGCCATCACCCGGATGGATTGGTCCTTCAAACAAGCCATAAAAAGATGGTATTCCCACTCTGGAATGGCCGCACCTCTGTACATGTCGATTCCAGCAGGCGCAACTGTTGGCGACCATGCCTTCATGGGCTCTTTAATGTTGAATAGGTTGCAGGTATCTTGGTTCGAGCTTTCGCAAAACCCGGACACCCAAGGCCAGCCATAGTTCCTTCCTTTTTGGATATGATTTAGCTCATCGTTGGTGGCCGCGCCATGCTCAGAGCTCAACAAGATACTATCGTTAAAAGCTAATCCCTGTGGGTTTCTATGGCCCAATGACCAAATAGATGATCCGGCATATGGGTTGTCGTTTGGTATGCTCCCATCTGTGTGAATCCGGTGTATCTTTCCGTTGTTGCTTGTTGTGTCTTGGGGTGCGTCGCGGTCCTTTACATCTCCGAGGGTAAACCAAAGTTCGTTTCCTCGAATCAATAATCTGCAGCCCGTGTTAGAGGAGGCTGAGCCAAGGTTCTCAAGGAGGGCTAACTCATTTATAAGACTGTCGTTTACATACTCAAAACGCGCTATCCGAATTCTAATATCGTTGTTTGAGTTGTAGTAGGTGTAGGCCAGGTAAATGTACGGCGCTTGCGGGAAGTTTTCGTCTAGCTCAAGACCCATCAAACCACTCTGGCTTTCTCGTGCCAAACCATCAATGTTCAATAGGGTACTTCTTTCTGATGTCTTAAGGTCAAATCTACTTACGCGCCCACCTAGTTCGGAAAAAATGATTGTTTCCTCCCCGGCCCAGGCCATCGACCAAGGAACTTCCAGTCCTTCAAGAACAGGTTTGGGCCCAAGTTTTTTGCCGCCTACATCAATTTGTGCAGCCAAGATTCTTGGTGCCAAAACGAAGCCAATGAGGCTTATACAAACGATAAGTGAACTACGCCAGACTCGGCCTAGAATCATTCGAGATAGAATTTCTTACTAAGAACCCCTTGAGCTGTTTTTGCTCTCAAAAGGTATATCCCAGGAATCATTTCAGGAACTTCCAATTGATTGCTCGTTGAAGAACGTTGAAGGCTCTTTCCTTGCAAATCAAAAAGCTCAAGGCTTTCTACAGAGACATTTGTTTCAGAGCTCAGAACGAAGATGCGCTCAGAACTTCTATAGTTCAAGTTGAAATAACGATCTAGGTCTTCCACACTGAGTTTCTCTCCACAAGAGGTATCAACATTAATGGTAACAATTGAACCATTTTGGCAGCCTTTATCAGAGACGGCAACAACCTCAATCGAGGTGGTAATACCTGGGGCGATGGCTTTCGTTTTTGAACTTGTAGTTACACTTGACCCTGGGATGTTCCAAAAAAACAAGACTCCGTTGCTCGTAACGCTGATGGTGTCTGCAACATCTTGGCACAAGGTGGCCCCACCTGAACTTTGACTGAGGCTGATACTTGGAATTGGGTTTACTTCAATAGCTACTTCAGAAGAGTCGGCGCAACCATTTTTTTCAGAAATAACTCGAAAGGTTGTGTTCACCGTTGGGGTAGCATAAACATCTTGCATTCCCGAAGCAAGAAGGGAGTTTCCTGAAAGGTCTTTCCATAAATAAGAATCTGCTGTTGTGCCGATTGCGCTTAAGAGTACAGAGTCCCCTTCACATGTGATGGTATCCGCCGCGAAGGCCAAAACGGCCGGTGCTGTTGTATTCACAAGTAAAGTTCTATTAGCGCTTTTTGAGCAGCCATTCGCCGCTGTACCAATAACTGAAATAGATAATCCACTAGGAATATTGATTATGACCGTCGATCCTGTGTCTACATTAAATGCAGTGCTAGGAGACCAAACATAGCTATCAGCTCCCATGGCAGAAATTTCTTTAGGCGTATTCGCACAAACAAAGGTTGGGGCAATAATGGAGACGCTTGGTAGGGCCTTCACCTCGACGTGCACACTATCAGACTGGCTACATGAATTGCTATCTGCACCCATCACATAAATGTACCCTGAAGTTGTTGGACTTGCAGTTGCGCTATCGCCAGATGTGCTGGTTGCTGTTGCGCCCATCCATGTATACGTCATTGCTCCGCTTCCAACAAAATCCACTTGTTTTCCTGAGCAAACTGTGTCCATGGAAGCGCTCACCGAAATAGTTGGTCGGCCGTTTACTGTAATTGTGATGTTGGTGGTGTCGCTGGACATACCCGTGGTACCAATAACGGTGTAAGTTGTGCTGCTGCTTAGGTTTGCCCAAACCGTGTCGCCAATAATTGTGTCAAGTCCTGTTGAAGGACTCCAAGCGAAGCTGGTATTTCCAGTGGCAAAAATTCTTATGGAATCTCCGGCGCAAATCGTGTCAGATTCGGCGGTCAGTATCGTTTGGCTTTGCACTCCATTGCTGAATGCAATGAACAATACAAGGCTGAGGGTAATTTTGGCTAATTTCAACATGCGGTTTCCTTTGAAAGTTGCCAAAACTAAAGACTTTTTAGCTTAGTCTCCGAAATAGCGTTCAGACTGATTTGAACTTCTTAAAAAAATTAATAATGCCCAGACTCCTGCTTTGTGTAATAGGTGCTCTTTTCTTCTCCTGTGAAGCGGACCCTATTTCTTATGTCAAATCAACGCACCCCAACGGTGAGCCCAAAAGAGTTCACCTACTCGAAGTGCAAGATTCAGGGGATAGTCTTCTGATTGGTTTGGAACAATTCTATTCAGACGGAACGCTTGAAATGCGTGGTGAAATTTCGAATGGTGCTAGAACGGGGCAATGGCTTTATTACTTCCCTGATGGTGGTTTGTGGTCTGAATGCGAATACACCGATGGAAAACGCCATGGAAAAAGTGCAACCTATTTTCCTAATGGTCAAGTTCGTTATTCGGGTAAATTTGTGCTAGACAGCATGATGAGGTCCACTTTTACCTACTATGATTCGCTCGGAAACAAAATGTCTTCTACCATCATCACCCAACCTTAAAGCCTTCCCGTTCATCATGTGGGCGTGTGGGGTGTACTCTTTTTGTTACTTTTACTCGCTTTTATCAAATTACCTAAATTAAAATTATGATGAAAATCTATCTAGCGACCTTATCACTTATGGTGTTTGCAGCCGCTACTTTTGCCCAAACCATTGTAAGTACTAGTCCGAAAAATAAAGTCGCCGTTCTCGAAGAATTTACTGGAATTAAGTGTGTTTATTGCCCGGACGGACACAAAAGAGCAAACGACTTGAAAACTCAATACGGAGATCAACTCGTTCTCGTAAACATCCACGCAGGATCATTTGCACGTCCTGGTTCAGGAGAGCCTGACTTTACAACAGCAGATGGAGAAACCATCGACGATCAAGCTGGAGTTACTGGATACCCAGCCGGATCCGTAAGCCGAGTGAACACCCCTTGGGCTGGAAGTAGATCTGCTTGGGCTGGTGAGGTTGCGACGGTAACTTCTCAATCTTCTCCTTTAAATGTTGGAGTTGAAGCTAGCGTAGACTTAAACACTGGTGTTGTAGACATCGACGTTGAAGTATATTACACTGCGAACGCTGCAGATGCAACAAACAAATTGTTTGTTTACTTGCTACAAAACGACCTACCTGGTCCACAAACAGGAGCTTCTGCGAACCCGGCAAGTATTCTTCCAAACGGAGATTACAACCACGGTCACATGCTTCGTATGGTGGTAAATGCCAATGGTCCTCAAGGTGAGGTTATCAGCACTACTACGAGTACTTCGCTTTACACCAAAAGCTATCAAATTACGCTTCCTGCGGATTTGAAAGGAGTTATCCTTGAGAAGCATAAATTGGACGTGGTTGCTTTCGTGGCTAGCGCCAGCGGAAATCAAATCATGAGTGGCGCTGAAGCTCCTGTGACTTTACCTCCAGGTGTTACAACTGACCTTTCAATGACAAGTAATACAACACCTAACGGAGACTACTGTGATTACGGTGCAGGTGCAGCAGTAACTGTAACCAATAACTTCAACAAGACCATCTCTGCATTTGATGTGTCTTACTACGTTGGTGGAACACCTACTACTAAGAGCTTTTCTGGTTCTTTAGCAAAGGGTGCAAGTACGACTGTAACTTTTGATCCTGTCACACTTTCTGGTGGAGTAACAAAGATTTCTTACGGTGCCCCAACAAACATTCTTGATGATCAAGGAGGCGGTTTGGTTGATACCAACTCTGCAAACAACATGGGTGGTGTCTCTTATCTCTACACCGTTAATAACAACGCCTTTGATACTGAGCTTGAAGAAGATTTCGAAAGCTACAGTAGAGGAGACATGGAAATTGACGACGCTCACCGTGATGAGTCTGGTGGAACAAACGACTACATGGTTGTTGATAAAGACCAAGGTGGTGTAAGCCAAGATCTAGGTGCATTCGAAGACAGCGACAACTCTTTCCGTTTCGATATTTTCGATTGGGAAAACGGACAAATTGGTGCATTATACTATGATAAGCTTGACCTAAGCAGCAATGAGGACGTGAAGATCTCTTTTGACTATGCCTACGCCAATGAAAATTCTTCAAGCGATGCTTCTTTCAAAATTCAAATCTCCACAAACTGTGGTAGCACTTGGATTGACGCTTGGGCAAAAGCTGGTGACGACTTGGAAACTTCTGGTCGTGTAAGCGGCGCTTGGTTCTACCCTGAAGAAGATGACTGGGCTTCTGCTTCAATTGACGCTGACTACCTTCAAGGGCAGTCTGACGTTATTCTTCGTGTAGTTGCAGCTCGTAACTCAGGAGGTAACTCACTTTACTTTGATAACCTTCGTGTATGGGATGCTAAATCAACTGGTTTGGCTGGTGTAGAAAAAGCTGAAATTGGAATCAGCCCGATTCCCACTTCTGATGTTCTTAACCTCTCAGGAACAGCTACAGTTCTTTCCATCGTAAACGCTCTTGGACAAAACATTCAAGCTTCTGAATGGACTGCTACTAAGTCTGCAGAAGGAACACAGCTTAACGTAAATCAACTTGAAAGTGGCGTTTACTTCGTAGAAATTCTAGTTGAAGGCGAGAAGCGTGCTGAACGATTTGTGATCGCTAGATAAAAGCAAACACATTAAGATTTCAACCCCGTTAGGCCGATGTCTGACGGGGTTTTTTTTTTACTTTGGAAAATTTGGTGGCTTGGCGCATTACTATCAGCACTTGTCTTCTTTCTCTGGCGAAAAGATTATATAAAATCTGCAGTTGCTACAGCCATATTTATTTTGTCACTACCACTAGCATTTAATCAAATAAGTAACAGGATGGACTATTTTGGTAATCTAATCAGAACCGAAGGGTCGCAGGCTTTAAATACGATGGAGCGAGTGAGTATCTATTTCGGCAACATTTCTATGGCTGTTGGTGGATTCCTAATTTTAGCACCAGAAGTAGCTGTAGAAACGTTGTTTCTCATGGACCCGAGAGGAAAAGATAAAAGTTTCAACTCTGATTTTGCTATGGGCTCAAAACATGTGCGTGAAATAATATCAAATTATTCACAAAAAGTCGAAGCTGGATCAGCCCCTTTACAGTCTAAGCGTATACCACTTCGTTGGGGCCCTGGTTACAATACTTACAGCATGTTTGATTATCGGGTCGCTCTCGCGGTTGCGGGAGGTGGTCTTTTTTTGAACTACGAGAAGACTGAGAATGGTTACATAGTGAAATGTCG
>CAXAIH010000047.1:0-10171 GCA_963968755.1 uncultured Flavobacteriales bacterium | reverse complement strand
ACACAAGTGTTGCAAGAAGTAGCAAATGCAATTGCCAGCAATCACCCAGAGTGCTATTTGATCATTCTATTGATTGATGAACGTCCTGAGGAGGTAACTGACATGAAGCGTTCAGTAAACGCTGAAGTTGTTGCATCTACCTTCGATGAGCCAGCAGAGAAGCACGTGAAAATTGCCAATATCGTCTTGAACAAAGCGAAGCGTATGGTTGAGTGTGGTCACGACGTTGTGATCCTCCTCGATTCAATTACACGTTTGGCTCGTGCTTACAACACGGTTGCTCCAGCATCTGGAAAGGTACTTACGGGTGGTGTTGATGCACATGCATTGCACAAGCCGAAGAAATTCTTTGGAGCTGCCAGAAACATTGAAAATGGTGGGTCATTGACCATTATCGCGACTGCACTTACCGAAACCGGTTCTAAGATGGATGAAGTCATCTTCGAAGAATTTAAGGGTACAGGTAATATGGAATTGCAATTGGATCGAAAGCTTTCGAATCGTCGTATGTATCCAGCCATCGATTTGGTTGCTTCAAGTACACGTCGCGACGATCTCTTGATCAACAAAGACTTCTTACAACGTATCTGGATTTTGAGAAAACACTTGTCAGATATGACTCCGGTAGAAGCCATGGAGTTCTTGAAAGACAAATTGAAGTTCGCGAAAACGAACGAAGAGTTTCTCATTTCAATGAATGGATAAACTAAAGGGACTTCGGTCCCTTTTTTCTTTGGTATGAACAAAGAGTTAAACAGAACAGCGCTTTATTTTGCTTTAGCTGGAATAGGGGTTAAGCTCATTACCTTCTTCCTCGCGCTTCCTTTTGAAGTTGGAATTTTTGGTTATTTCCTATTCATCCTCTTTGCCTTGTTTTTAGGCATGCGAAAGCACATTATTCAAGGAAGCTATCAAGGCTTTGGTGATGTGCTTAAGGCAGGAATGAAAATTGGCAGTATATACGCTGTTCTGGTTTCCGTTTTTACCTATATCTATTACAGCTACATCGATTACAATTTCTTTCCTGGTCAAATTGCGGAACGCATGCTTGAAGGAAAGGAGGCCGGTATGACGGATGAACAAATTCTTCAAATGAAGGATTCGCTCGAGTTTGTATTCTCGACGAGTACGCATACTACAGGAACCTTGATTGGCTTTATGTTCGTAAGCTTCATTTACGCCCTTTTATGGACGCTGATCTTCACTAAAATCCCACGAACAAGAGGTCTTTGATTAGACCTTAGTTTTAAACTCTGAGGTTGTGTGAAACTCTAGGTCGGGGTAGCTCTCCTCAGCAGACTTCAACATCCAAGAAGAAGGAGCTAAGTAGACGAAATTTCCGTCTTTGTCCATCGCTACATCGTTCGCCTTTATCCTGAGAAAATCTTTCAGTTGAGCTTGATTGTCAGTGGTGATCCAACAAGCCATGTGATATGGTAAGCCTCTGAATTCACAGCTTGCGCCGTATTCATGTTTGAGTCGGTACTGAATGACTTCGAACTGCAATTCACCTACAGTTCCAATGATTTTAATGCTACCAGGTTGTTTGGTGAAAAGCTGAGCAACCCCTTCTTCGGTCAGCTGAGCTAAACCTTTTTCGAGTTGCTTCGTCTTCATGGGGTTCTTGTTAATCACTTCTCGGAAGAGCTCTGGAGAGAAGGAAGGAATACCTCGGAATTGTAATTCTTCACCTTCAGTGAGCGTGTCACCTATTTTGAAGTTCCCAGTATCATATAAGCCAATAACATCTCCTGGATAGGCCTCGTCGATGACATTTTTGTCACGGGCCATAAAGGTATAGGGGTTGTTGTATTTGAACTCTTTCTTCAGTCGAACGTGTCGATAGAATTTATTCTTGTGGAAAACCCCGCTGCACACTCTTAGGAAGGCAATCCGGTCTCTGTGTCGTGGGTCGATGTTGGCGTGAATCTTAAAAATGAAACCACTGAACTTAGGTTCATCTGGTTCTACAAATCGAACATCTGCAGGTCTACCTTTTGGACGCGGGGCCATTTGAATGAAGGCATCCAGCAATTCATTTACCCCAAAGCTGTTCAAAGCACTTCCAAAAAAGACAGGTGCTAGCTTACCGTTTGAGTAGGCCTCCCCATCAAATTCGTCATAAACTCCTTCAACCAATTCAATATTAGCTCTCAGTTCTTCGGCCAAGTCCGTTCCAACTTGTTGCTCGATAATTGGGTCGTTGATGTCTTTAACCTTGATCAATTCATCAGCAATCTGCGTTTTGTTGGCTTCAAAGAGATTGAGTCCTTTGGCGAAGAGATTGTAAACTCCTTTAAAGCTCGATCCAATGCCAATAGGCCAGGAGAGAGGCCGTACTCGGATGTTTAAGGTTTGTTCTAGCTCGTCTAGGAGTTCGAAAGGATCCTGCCCTTCTAAGTCCATCTTATTGATGAAAATGATAACAGGTGTGTCACGCATCCTGCAAACTTCCATCAAGGCCTTCGTCTGCGGTTCTACGCCCTTTACACAGTCTATAACTAATACGACACTGTCAACCGCTGTGAGGGTTCGATATGTGTCTTCCGCAAAATCTTTGTGACCCGGAGTATCGAGCAGGTTGATAA
Organism: uncultured Flavobacteriales bacterium; assembly: GCA_963968755.1. Lineage (GTDB taxonomy): Bacteria > Bacteroidota > Bacteroidia > Flavobacteriales_G > Salibacteraceae > UBA4419. Next base: position 7,583 of record CAXAIH010000047.1, on the reverse strand, counting down.
GTTGTTCTTGATATTCAAAGCTCATGACCGAGGTAGCGACGGAAATTCCACGTTGCTTTTCTATTTCCATGAAGTCAGAAGCAGCGGTTTTTTTGATTTTGTTGTTTTTTACTGCGCCGGCGGTTTGAATGGCCCCACCGAAGAGTAAAAATTTCTCTGTCAGGGTAGTTTTTCCAGCATCTGGGTGAGAAATGATAGCAAAGGTCTTCCGCTTGTTCTTTTGAACTTCTTGACTCATAGGCCGCAAAAGTAATGATGTCATCAAGTGTTCGTTGTTCATATTTTGCTCTTAGTGAACATTTTTCCTCATTTTTCCTTTATAAATTTGAACTTAAAGAGAAAAGCCATGACAAAAGCCTTCACAGCACCAAGATTTGTTTCAAAGTCTAAAGCTGACTTCACGATGACTCTTAATAAGCGAGTCGAAAAGTATTTTAAGGACAAAGGCATCTCCAAAAAGGGAGATTGGAGAATGGTTATCAAGTTCATACTTGTTTTCGCAGCCTACTTCGTTCCATTTGCTTTCATGCTAACAGGTAATTTCCTAAGCGCCTTTGGGGTAATTGGTCTCTACGTTTTAATGGGAGTAGGTCAATCTTTGATTGGACTTTCCATCATGCACGATGCTAATCATGGTTCTTTATCCAAGAATAGAAGAATCAACGACATCGTTTCGTACTCATTGAATCTCATTGGAGGTAACTCCATCAACTGGAAGATACAACACAACTTCTTGCACCACAGTTTTACCAATGTGCATGGAATGGACGAAGACATCAATAGCATTCCCATTCTTCGCTTTGCACCACAGACAAAGCGTATGGCAATTCATAAGTTTCAGTTCATTTATGCCTGGCTCTTTTATGGGCTTATGACCTTAAGCTGGACGGTAGCAAAAGACATGATTCAATTGGTGAGTTATGAGAAGCGAGGACTTTTGAAAATGCAGCGTACAACTTTCGCCCGTGAAATGAGCATTATCGTGATCAGTAAAATCGTCTTCTATTTATACACGCTGATCATTCCGATCATGGCTTTGGACACAGCTTGGTATTGGGTATTCTTGGGTTGGGTTGCTATGCATTTCGTGTCGGGAGTTATATTGGCAGCCATTTTTCAGCCGGCGCACGTGGTGAAGGAAACGGAATATCCAGAAATGAATGAAGATGGAAATGTTGAAAATCAATGGACGATTCATCAGCTTTCTACTACCATGAATTTCGCTCCTGGAAGTGAGCTCTTTTCTTACTTCGTTGGAGGTCTGAACTTTCAAGTAGAACATCATTTGTTCCCACACATTTGTCACCAGCACTACAAGGCTATTGCGCCTATCGTAGAGGATACGTGTAAGGAGATTGACGTTCCTTATTTCAGTAAGAAGACCTTTCTTGGAGCAATTGTGGATCATACGCAACTTCTTTTCCGTTTCGGTAGAGCATAAGCTACTTTTCCAACGCTCACTTTAGGTATATTCGGGTCCTCATTATTTAGGACCCTTTATGAAACATTGGATTGCAACGGCAAGTTTAATGCTTGCCTCTTTTGGCCTTTTCGCCCAAGACACGACCACCGTGCAAACATTTGAGTTTAGCGACATCACGAAAAGACGTGGTGTGTATGAGTTCCCTCCAGCTACTGAGACTTTCAGGAAGATTATTATGGAGATGACGTTAAAGTGTGATCCTGCGACAACTCAAGATGGTTTTGATTGCGGAGAATGGGATTACTTGACCTACACATATCTTTACGATCACAGAGGAATTTTTGACTCTACCTACATGAGTCACCCCAGCTTTCTTATTGGGAATGCAAGTCCTGATTCAATAGAATTCGTGACTGATCCAGTTTTTGATCGTTATAGAGAAACGGCCTATTCCCTAAATAGAACCTCCACAAGCTCAAGCTCAGCTGTTCCTGTTGGAGTCGGAGCCATTTCCGCGCGTAACATCTTGGACTTAAGAGAAAGATCAGGAAGGAGTCAATACCTATGGAAGGCGTCAGAACTGCTTTCAGCTGGTCTAGTTGCCGGAGATATCACGAGTGTTGATTTGGATGTGCTACAAGGCTCGGGCAACATTGGTCGACTCGAAATCCTTATAGGACATACCACCTTGGATTCTTTGGTTGGTACGGAGCCTTTCACTGCATTGCAGCGGGTTTACCTCCAGGGTACATTAACTTCCGGATTTGGTGATTTTCACCAAGCATTCACTTGGGACGGAACGGACAATTTAATCGTCGAATTTCGTTTCGACAATACGGACGGAATTCCTGTTGGAAACCCTGAATTTAAAGCCGATCAAACGAGCTTTCCTAGCGGTCGCACTTGGAATGGAAGCGATTATACCATAGACTTTAATGGAAATCGTCAAGAAATCAACATTGGCAAATTTCCCGAGATGTTGGGGAATTCCTCAAAGACCATTGAAGCTTGGGCACATGCTAGGGCCTTTAACAATGCGGGTATTTGGCAAGCCGGGCAACGAGGGGGAACTGCAAAAGATTTCAGTCTACGAACAAGCACAACGGATGAAAGATGGAGAGTACAACACTGGGGAACCCCAGATTACGATGCTACCGTTCCGGGAAGCAAAGATGCATGGCATCATTATGCTGTAGTGTACAACGGAAGCTCATCAAAGCTCTTTGTGAATGGGGTGCAGGTGGCTCAAGAAAACAGCAATCTAAACACGGGTAACCTAGATGTTCAAATTGCTCGATGGCAAGGGAGCTTTTTCAACGGAGGGATAGATCAATTCCGTGTTTGGGAGGATGCTTTGACTGGTTCAACCCTTAAAGAATACAGCAATAAGCCTGTAGATTCAAGTCATCCTAATCTTAGTAGCCTAATTGGGGCATATGACTTCGACGAAGGCTCAGGTGATTTCACCTCGGACAATTCAGCCAACAATCGCAGTGCTGCGTACCTTACAAATGCTCCTCAATGGATGCCAATTCGTTCTTCTAACTATTTCAAAGGAATGGATGTCACACATGTTCGACCGAGAATCATATTCAACCAAGATGTGTTCATGGCAACCTTAGATTCAACTTATTTATATGATACCATCTACCGGGCTCCTGTTCAAATTAGAAAGTTCGAAAACCCATCAGCTGGAGTTATCATAGCAGATGATGAAACACTCTATCCAAACCTGGCAACAGATACGCTCACTGTTTGGGAAGCTGGAGTGTACCGATATACCTATGATCGGCTTACAGGCAATGCGGTCGATTCTGTGTTGATTACTGCTAAAGGTATTGAACGCAATTCGCTTAAAGAGTGGTACTCACCATTAGCAAGGTTTGAAATTGGACGTTTTATTACTCCTTACGGTATTGGATTGGATTTAGGCCCTGACGGTTTTACTTGGTGGTACGATGTTACCGACTATGCGCCCTTGTTCCAGGATTCCGTGGATATTTCAACTGGTAATCAGCAAGAATTGGTGGACCTAAAATTTCACATGATTAAAGGCGAGCCAACAAGAGAGGTAATCGGTATCAATAGAATTTGGGGACAAAATCGAAGTTATTCTTATCGAAACCTTGATGACGATGTTAGTTTGTCTGAGAAGAACATCGAACTCTTTCCCGGATCAAAGTCTTGGAAGGTTCGAACACGAATTACGGGTCATGGACACAACAGTAACGATGGTAATTTCCCTCACTGCTGCGAATGGAAAGACAATGAACATTCTTTGTATGTCGATGGCGTTAATGCTGGTTTGTGGCACATATGGCAAACGCATGAATGCGCTTTGAATCCAGTTTATCCTCAAGGAGGTACATGGCCTGGAGCACGCGAGGGATGGTGTCCTGGGGATGTTGTAAAAAACTTAGACTTCGAAATTTCGGATTACGTATCTGGAACTGAGGTGGGGCTTGACTATGGGATCACGCCAGTGCCTTCGAATAACCTAGGCATGGGTAGTGGAAACTATCAAATGGCGATGCAGCTCTTTCAATATGGGCCTTACAAAAGCGAATATGATGCAGAGGTGGAAGAGATTAAAAGTCCTTCAAACAAGGCTTACTTCAGTCGCCAGAGTCTGCTTTGTAAAAACCCATACGTTGTGATTCGCAACAACGGATCTGAAAAGCTTACTAAACTCAATATCTATTACGGTGTTTCAGGAGCAGTAGAGTGGGTGAAGCCTTGGTTTGGGAATTTAGGATCTAACGAAAGTGTTGAAGTAGAACTCGATGTTACAGGAGAAGGCTTCTGGTCTGGAAACGGTCAGAACATGTTCAGCGTTCGAATAGAAGGGCCAAATGGAAGAGTTGATGAATATTCAGACAACGATGTTCTAACAGTTCCTTTGGAGGTTCCTGACCATTATGAAGGGAAGGTGGTCATCAGCTTGACAACCAACAGCGCTGCAAGTGAAAATGCACTTACCGTGAAAGACTTGGCGGGAAATATGATCGTTGCTTGGACTGCCTTGAGTAACACTACTACTTATACGGACACAGTAGCGGGGAATAACTCATGCTATATCCTAGAGTTGACAGACAATCAGGATGATGGCTTATCCTACTGGGCAAGGCCAGGCCAAGGAAGTGGGGCTTTAAGGATGTTTATTTATAATTCGAGTGATGTGATCGTTGGCGTAAAGGCCTTTGAAAGCGAATTCGGAAACCGTTTGCGATATAACTTCACAGTTGGTGCTAATGCAATTGGTGACTTTTCACCTGCTGATACAGGAGCTGGTCCACAAACCGACCCTTGGATGGGCTTGTCCCAATACGATCCTAACGGAATTCAAGAGTTTTTCATTAGTCCAAATCCAACAACTGACTTCTTGAACATCGAACTGGTTGGACTTGATGGGGAAGTAGAGCTTGAAGTACTCGACCTTAATGGAAAACGACTCAAAACCCTCAAACGAAATGCTGAAAACTATACGCGAACTAGGGTAGATCTATCTGATTTACCTGCCGGTGTATATATGTTGAATGTAGTTGGGAGTGAATTTAAGCGTGTGAAAAAATTCACGAAAAGCTAGAGGAAGAAGGTTCTTCTTCTTTGCTTGAACTTGCTTCATTGTCTTCTTTCCAGCTTTTTGGACAGTAGTCGTCCATTTTAGCCTTGAACTGAAGCTTCTGTTCTTGAGACATTTTGGCCCATTTGTTTTGCATCTTGGACTTCCAATGTGATGATCTCTTATTCCAAGGCTTGTTTTTCTTTTGACCAAAGCCTCCGAAAAGGATACGGCTTAAAAGCAATAGACCAGCAGCTTGCCAAAAACCAATGAAACTTGCACCAATTATATCGGGGAGTAGCCAGTTCCATAAGTACATTACGATGTAGCTCACCATGGCGAAAACCCCGATGAATAGGAGAGCGTATTTAAGCCCTTTTTGCATCATTCCTGCCACAAACATGAACTTACATTTCTTTCATCTCTCGGTAGAGCTCTTGAAGTCGACTTCGTAAGTGAAGGACTGCATATCGCTTTCGAGAAAGCCATGTATTTACAGTTTCACCGCTCTCGGCGGATATCTCTTTAAAGCTGCGCCCTTCATACTCATGCCATACGAAAGCCATGCGCTGCTCTTCGGGAAGTTCGTTAAGAGCTTCCTCCAATGTGTTCATGGTCATTTCTCGCAGGAGCTCACCCTCAGGACCAGGCTCAGCACTAGGTAAAAGATTCGCTAAGCTTCGATCATCGTCATCGTCGCTAAAGGCTCTTCCTTCGACTTTGGAAAAACTTAAAGGCTTATTCTTTCTAAAGAGGTCTGCAATTTTATTCCTTGCAACAGTAAAAAGCCAGCTGGACATTTTCTCAACAGGTTTTTTCATGCGGAAGCTCTGAGTGAGCTGAAAAAAAACATCTTGAAGGACATCCTCTGCATCTTCTTCCGCCGGTATCCTAATCTTAATGAAGTTCAGCAGTCTTCCTCTTTCTCTAAGGATGACTTCCTCAATGGTGTCGTTCTGTTGATTGAGTTGGTGAACTTTAACTTGTGCCTGATTGCGATGTATCATGGTTCTATTATGGTCGGCTAAATGGGTATTTTATTTCAACAACCCTTTTCGCCAATTGTGTGCTACTTAATCGTCTAGGATTTCCAATCGTTTAATCTCTTCATCAAGAACATCTACGATTGCTTTTCGTTCAGACTCATTCAATCGTTCATTAACTTTTGCCATGTTCTTCATAAATTTGAACATTTGCTTCTTTTTAATTTCATAAGCGAGAAATACCGTGTAGGTCTTACCGTTGTAAAACTTTTTCTCGCCAATCATCCGGAGATCATTGATGGTCGTGTTCATGACTTGACGCGTAAGACTTTCAAATTTCTCCCCTAAATCTGATGCAGCGCCGATATTGTTTTCATGCATATACTGATCAGCAACTTGCTTCATATTGGTTTGAACTTGTCCCGCTAAGGCTGACTTGGCCTGAATATCTGCTTTACTTCGCGCAATGTTGTCGCTTGAACTGGCACCCTTTCCGTTGGCTCTGAAGTACTTTTTGTTCGATTCATATGAACCACCAGAGAAAGGTTCTTTCACTTGTTTTCCAAAAGGATTGTTTGAACAACCTGCTAAGATTAGGAGGGCTAGGCTAAAAATGAGCGTCTTTTTCATACTTGAAATGTTTTAGAATTGACAGGAAAAATTGTGCCAAGTGGAGAAATGTTGAATTCAAAACACTTTTGATGTCGAACTGGCTATAGATTTGAAAGGTGAAGTAAATACTCATGCTCATAGTAGCCATATTGTCAGCATGTTCGAATCAAGGTTCAAGCGAAGTGCCGAACGCGAGTAATGAACTTCGTATCAACCCGGAGACTCAAGCTCACCCATTCGTGCGTCGTTCCTTAGCAACGCATTACCCAAATGGTGTAGAGCAAAAAGGGATATCGTTTCAGTTTGGAGATCGATTTTATTCCTGTTTTTACGATCAAGGAACCTATTGCTTCACTAGGTCCTATGATTCGGAGGAGGGGAGCATACGAGATACAATTAGCAATGCGGGTTTCTTTAGGTTTCTTGAAGGAGAGAGAGTGGAGCTAAGTGCGTCGGATAGTATAAAGAACATGGAGGTTTTAAACGGAGTAATCTACTTTGCTTTTTACCCTACCGATTAAACGACTTGGCTGTGATCAGTGATTCTACAGCTCCTCAAGTTATAGCAGGTAAGAAATACCATTGTCTCAGAGTGCGATTCAAGAAAGAGGGAGGTGGAGCGGATTATGACGACGAATTCATGTTTTGGTTCGATTGGGAAAACTACAGCTTGGGTTACTTCGCCTAACGGTATAGTCGAGATGGAGGAGGAGTGAGGTTTCGAGAAGCCATTCATCGCAGAACTTTTGGTGACCTTGTGCTACAGGATTACGTCAACTACAAATACTCAAACTGGCAAATACCTCTGGATTCCCTTTCCCGCTTGATGAATGCGGAGCGCTTGGACTCCTTATCCACCATTGAGTTTAGAAACTTAGTTGTCAACTAGTTGGGTGATTAGCTTAGATTTTCATTAAAAACTAGCGTTTCACTAACTGTATTAATCATGAAAAAAGTACTCTATGTTTTGGTGGCCTTAGTTGCCATCGGTGCGGTGCTCAGC
>CAXAIH010000046.1:0-10238 GCA_963968755.1 uncultured Flavobacteriales bacterium | reverse complement strand
GGATTGTTTCCTTGTAGTTCACCTGAGGTGCACCTTGATTACACTCTACTTTGAATTCTCTTTTCAGGCGGTCAACAAGAATCTCAAGGTGCAATTCTCCCATTCCAGAAATAACTGTTTGACCAGAGTCCTCATCCGTTTTTACTTGGAATGTTGGATCTTCTTCAGAAAGTTTACCCAAAGCAACACCAAGCTTATCAACGTCGGCTTGAGTTTTAGGCTCAATAGCGACACCAATTACTGGTTCTGGGAAAGACATTGATTCAAGAACAAGCGGGCTCTTCTCGACAGTTAAGGTATCACCAGTTCTGATGTCCTTAAATCCAACAGCTGCTCCAATATCACCTGCTTCGATACGATCGATTGGGTTCTGCTTATTTGAGTGCATCTGGAAAATTCTAGAAATACGCTCTTTCTTATTTGTACGAGTGTTCAATACGTATGATCCAGCATCAAGTGAACCAGAGTACATACGGAAGAAACACAAACGACCAACGTAAGGGTCAGTTGCAATTTTAAACGCCAAGGCTGACATAGGTGCGTCTGGCTCTGGCTTGCGCTGCTCTTCTTCACCTGAATTTGGGTTGATTCCAGTAATGGCCCCAACATCCAGTGGTGAAGGAAGATATTGCATAACGGCGTCCAACATAGTTTGAACTCCTTTGTTCTTAAAGGCTGAACCGCCGAACATTGGAGTAATCTCCATATTGATGGTAGACTTACGAATTGCCTCAATCATCTCTTCTTCCGAGATGCTGGAAGAATCTTCGAAGAACTTCTCCATCAATTCTTCATTTGATTCAGCCACAGACTCAATCAATAAATCTCTGAAGTTGTTCACTGTTTCAACTAGGTCATCGGGAATTGAAACTTCTTGGAAAGTCATTCCCATATCGTCCTCATTCCAAATAATTCCCTTCATAGAAATCAAATCAACTACACCACGAAAGTCATCTTCTGCTCCAATAGGAACTTGAAGTGGTACTGGCTTAGCTCCTAAACGTTCTTTAACCTGCTCAACAACTGAAAAGAAATCAGCACCTGACCGGTCCATTTTATTGACAAAGCCTATACGTGGCACATTGTACTTATCAGCCTGACGCCATACAGTTTCAGATTGTGGCTCAACACCACCTACAGCGCAAAAGACGGCAACAGCACCATCCAACACACGCAATGAACGCTCTACCTCTACTGTAAAGTCAACGTGTCCCGGAGTATCGATGATATTAATTTTGTATTCCGTGCCACTAAAATTCCAAAAACAAGTTGTTGCAGCAGAGGTAATGGTAATACCACGCTCTTGCTCTTGCTCCATCCAGTCCATTGTTGCGGCACCATCATGCACCTCACCAATTTTGTGTGAAAGACCAGTATAATAAAGAATACGTTCCGAGGTAGTCGTTTTACCAGCATCGATGTGAGCCATGATGCCGATGTTCCGCGTTACTTGTAAATCTCTTTTTGCCATCTCCTGTTATACTCTAAAGTGAGCAAAAGCTTTATTCGCTTCAGCCATTCTATGTGTATCTTCTTTTTTCTTGAAAGCTCCACCTTCTTCGCGGTAAGCAGCTAAAATCTCATCAGAAAGTTTTTCGCCCATTGAGCGTCCGTTTCTTTTGCGAGCCATGCTGATCATCCACTTCATTCCAAGTGAAACTTTACGGCTCTGACGAACCTCAGTAGGGATTTGGAAGGTAGCACCACCAACTCGTCGACTTCTTACTTCAACTTGTGGAGTTACATTACTCAATGCTTTTTTGAAAACTTCTAATCCGTCTTCACTTGTCTTATCTGCTACACGATCAACAGCCGCGTAGAAAATCTTGAAGGCAGTATTTTTCTTACCCTCAAGCATAAGGTTGTTCACGAAGCGTGTAACGAGCTCATCCCCAAATCGTGGGTCTGGCTCAACTCTAAATCCTTTTGACCTGCTCTTTCTCATTATTCAGCTTATTTCTTTGGTCGTTTAGTTCCGTATTTAGATCTACGTTGTGATCGTCCCTCAACACCAGCAGTATCGAGTGCACCTCTTACGATGTGATATCGCACACCTGGAAGGTCTTTTACTCGGCCCCCACGCACTAAAACGATGGAGTGTTCCTGAAGGTTATGACCTTCTCCCGGGATGTAAGCGTTTACCTCCTTGGTATTGGTCAATCTTACCCTTGCAACCTTCCTCATTGCCGAGTTAGGTTTCTTAGGTGTTGTGGTGTAAACTCGCACACACACTCCTCTTCTTTGAGGACATGCGTCTAGTGCAGCGGATTTGCTGGACTTAGACTTACTCTGTCTACTCTTTCTTACAAGCTGCTGTATTGTAGGCATTTCGTTGACTACTAGTATTTTACACAATATGATAGCTTCCCCTCAAAAATTTGGGGGTGCAAATGTAGGGTATTCCACGGTAAAAAACAATGTGGTCCAGTGCTTTTTTTTAATGCACCTCAAAAGGCCAAAAAGCACACGGAATGGGGCTTCTAAACAAGTTATTCTAATTGTCGTTCTGCTAATTTGAAAAAGCGTCCTTGTTTGGCCATCAATTCTTCATAGCTGCCCGACTCAATTATGTTTCCACCTTCCAAATAATAGATCGTGCTGGCGTTAATGATGGTCGAAAGGCGATGCGCAATAACAATACGCGTAACATTCAATTGATCAAGACTCTGAGTAACAATTGCTTGCGTCTCATTATCCAATGCGCTGGTGGCTTCATCGAATATCAAAATCTTCGGCTTGTGAACGAGAGCACGAGCTATCATTAACCGTTGCTTCTGCCCGCCTGAAAGGGTTCCCCCATCTTCGTTAACAATGGTATGCATACCCATAGGCATCGTTCGTATGTCTCTATCAAAGGCTGCTGCTCTCGCTGCTGCCCATGCGTCGCGAATATCTAATTGCGTTGATGCCCCAATAATATTTGAATAGATATCGCCAGCTACCAAGGAGCCATCTTGAAGTACAACACCAATTTGTCGACGTAGCAACTTTGGCTCAAGTCGATCCAGATCTAAACCATCGTAAAATATACTGCCAGCCTCTGGCTTATTAAAGCCGAGCAAGAGCCTTATAAGAGTCGACTTCCCTGACCCTGAGGGCCCAACTAGGGCAACATAGCCACCCTTATCAATTTTAAGGCTTACATCATTTAAGATGAGCGGTGCGTCTTCTGAATATCTAAACGATACATTATTGATTTCGATCCGACCTTGAAGAGGTCCTGGTGCCTCTTTGCTTTCATTGCTCTCCGGCTTCGTTTCAAGTATGGGTGACAAACGTTTAAACAGAATAGGTACTTGAAGTGCTCCGGTTAGACTAGAAGAGAGTCCTACAATAGCTCCAACAAAACCACCATAGGCACCAATAAAGGCAATGAACTCACCTGTTGACAAGGTATCTTCTAAGGTGATAACCGTTACGTACACGAACATGGTTGACAACAATGAGAATGCCCCACCAAAAATGGCTTGCTGATTTTGAATCTTAAACAGATCAATGGCCAAGGTCTTGGTTGACATAAATTGTCTGAACCAATGCAAGAAGGCCATCGACTCTGCTCCACTTGCTCTGAATCTCGAAATCCCGTTTAAAACTTGGAAAACAACACCCGATAACTGCCCTTGCTCATCTAAGAGTACTTTTTGCTTAGCCAACTGCAATCGAGAGAAATAGATGATCATTGCCACTTGAACTGTGCTTACTGCGATGGCCAGCAAGGCCAAGTTCACATCATAGTAAAGTAGCAGGCCTAAATTCATGATTGAAAAAACGCCCGCCAATAAACTCGTTATTACTGCTCCAGATAGAATCTCTCGTATTTGATTAATCCCCATAGAACGCGAAGCCAGATCACCGACATTAAATTGCTTAAAGAATTCAGTTGGCAAATCCATGAGTCGATCCCAGAGGGCACTCTGTAATTTGTAATCCATTCTTCCCTGAACCCGAAGCAAGGCATAACTCTTCACTAAATCGAAATTCATGCCAGCGATGGAAACAACAAAAAGGGCCAATGCAACCGTTAATAGCTGCATACGATCTGCACTTGGAATTACAAAGTCGAATATCTGAGCGCTTAAAACTGGTGCCACTAAACCGAGTGAAGCACCAACAAAACCCATAGCGATCACAAAAAGAAAATCTCGCTTGTTTCGACTGAAGGAGAATAGCGCGATGTCCTTAATGCCCAAATCCTTATCAGCCTTGAACGGTTTATAGAGCTGATACGCTTCATCAGAAAAATCCTCAGCTCTCTTTGCATCAACAACGAACACCTCTCTTGTGAAGGTGTTTACAGCCTTCAAACTTCCTCTGCCATCAGGGATAACGGCTAAAGCATCACCCTCTTCTTTTGAAAAGGCAATGAAAGCATCTTCGGTATTGTCCTTAAACCATCCTGGTTCTAGGAGTATTTCACGATAACGAACTCTGCTGTATCTACAGATTTCGTCAAGCTCATCATCGGAACTTGTTTCCTTATCGGGAAGTACCATGTCGATTCCATCGAACCTCCCAACCAACTTGCATGCAGCGAAAAGATCGTTTGTCTCAGTGAAATCTAAGTCAAAGCCTTTAGAGATCTTGAAAACTTTGGATATGAGGGCCAGCGAGTTTGTAAACTCCTCATCCTCTAACCTGTACTTCTTGGTGATCCGATTCGTCTCACGCTCTGAACGATACTGACGCTCATATTCGTCGCTTTTGAGAACCTGGTCGATTAGAAAGTGTAAGGAAGCCCAAATACTCTCTTCTCCAATAACCTTGGATGTTGGATAGCAATGGAAAACCGTTCCTTCATCCACGGTAAAGGCTGTATTTCTTGCCAATGGAATGATGCCAGCGCCATCTTCGTTCTCGATATGCGTATTAAACTTAAAGTTCGAACGATCACTAAACTCAAGCCATACGTTCGTGCGATGTGTTTCAAGCGCCAAGCTTTTCTCCACCTTCACAGAAGTGTTTCCGATAATAGACTCATCTGTGGGTGGAGGAACTATCGAAGTATCGTCAGCTACTCCTTCATAGAGCCTGATAATCCATTGATCGATTAGTTTGGCGAGGTCAGCTTGCAAGTCGGCCCGTTTTTGAAGTTCCTTCAAATGAACTTCGTCTAAAACAATGATAGTAGACTCTTCCTCGGCGTCAACTAAAAAAGAAAGATTCAATTTCTTGCTTGGAAAGGAACCCATGATAAGTTCACCTTCCTCAAAACCAGTGAAATTGTCTAGCCTTCCGTATGGCTGCCCGTCCCGAGAAATACAACTCGAAATATTGACTTTCCCTTTCAAGATGTAATAGGCCTTCCCAGGATTATCCGCAAGGAACGGTGTAATCACAGAAAGCGCACGCAGCTCTCCAAGATTCCTAAACTCCTTTACTATGGCAAGATGCCCCACTAGGTTGTCTTTATTAAGTGATAATACTTACCTGCTTTCTCCATCAATTCGGTGTGCGTGCCGCGTTCCGCAATTTTTCCTTTGTCCATCACAATGATTTCATCGCTGTCGCGAATCGTACTCAACCTATGGGCAACAACCAATACGCTGCATTTACGCTTTCGAATGGCCTCGTCAATAACTTGTTCCGTTGTTGGGTCAAGTGCCGAAGTGGCTTCATCTAATATGAGAACTGTAGGGTCATTTACCAGGGCACGCGCAATTTCCATTCGCTGTCTCTGACCTCCTGAAAAGTTCTTTCCACCTTCACTTATTTGATAATCGTATGCACCTGGCTTGGTGGAAATCATATCGTGAATTGCGGCATCCTTGCAAGCCCGCATAAGAACATGGTCTGGAATACTCTTATCCCATAGATTAATCACATCACGGACGGTTCCTTCAAATAAGTGGACCTCCTGCGATACCATGGAAATGGTGTTGTTAATTATTTGCCGTGGCCATTTCGTTCTTGACTTGCCATCTAGAAGTATTTCACCCTCCCATGGCTCATAAAAGCCAATCAGTAATTTAGCGACAGTTGATTTACCGCTTCCTGAGCCTCCAACTAGAGCGATCCGCTCACCGGGGTTTATTTTTAGAGAAAAGTTCTCTATCAGCGGCTCACCAACTTTAGAGTATCCAAAGGAAATGTCCTTAAATTCAACGTAGCCATCGAGCTTCTTGGAAATGTCTTCGTAGTGCTCAGCATCAACCTCAACCCGCTGAGCTACTTGAGGGTCCTCTTGCGAACGCATCACATCGTCAATTCTATTCATATCACCCTCCATCTGTTGAAGCGTGCTTCCAAGGCCCACCAAACTTGAAATTGGGGCAGTGAAACTCACAACCAAACTTTGAAAGGCGACGAGCATCCCGACAGTGATTTCACCGTTCATGATTTTTAATGCACCAATGGTCAGAATCAGCATACTCTGCAAACTGCCTAAGAGTTTCGGAACCATTCCAAACCGCAGTTCGAAAGAGGCTAAGTTTTGTGATTGGTTCAGCACCTTGGTGAAGCTTCCGCTCCACTTCGTGAAAAAGTCGTTTTCACGGCCCATGGCCTTCAAGGTTTCAATCGTTTTTATCCCACCTAGTGTAACACCATATAGCTTTCCCGAACTCACAGAGAGACTGAAATACTTTTCAATTCTTTTGACGCCAATAATCTTTAAAGAACCAATGTTCAAGAAGGCAAATACAAGCGTTATGATCGAGAGGGTCATATCATACTGCAACATCAGCATGAAGTAAAATAAGACCACAAACAAATCAAGAAGGTTGCTTGCCAGTTGGCTCGTAATCAGGTTGGCAATTTTGTGGTTTAAGCCCAATCGGGAGCCAATTTCCCCGGCATCTCTTTGGTGGAAAAACTGAATTGGTAGTTTGAGTAAATGCCAAAAATATTTTGCCGAGCTCACCATCTCGAGCTTGTTTTCGGCCTTCATCAGAACTGTTAAACGAAGCCATTGCAACACTCCGCGCAAAACTCCGGTCAAAGCCATTCCCGCAATCAAGGGCCAGAGCCAATCTGTCGATTTCGAAATCAGAATGTCATCAACAAAAATTCTTGAGAAAACTGGAATCACCAAACCAGGTATCACCAAGAAAAGGCCAACTACAAAAAGATATAGAATCGACTTTCTGTAGCCGTCAAGACGTTCCTTCAAGCTTGCAATTAGGGTGCTTTGCTTCCCATCAGGAATAAAAGACTCGTTCGGTTTGAAATAAAGTGCAATTCCCGTGAAGCAATTGTTGAACTCTTCGAAACTAAGGGTTCGGTGCCCCATCGCCGGGTCGTTCACGTAGAACTTACCCTTCTTAAATCCTTCAAGTACAATGAAGTGATTGAAATTCCAATGAACAATAAGTGGGAAATCAAAATCAAGAAATTCCTTCAAATCTTCCACCTTGTAACCGATGGCCTCCATTTGGTTCTTCCGAGCGGCTTTGAGAATATTGATGGCTTTACTACCATCGCGGTTTACGCCGCAATCCTCACGCAAGGTTTCTAAAGCTACATGACGACCGTAGTGGCCCATCACCATTTTAAGGCTTGCAGCACCACATTCTACAGCCTCCAATTGGATCACTGAGGTGGTTTTCGCCCTCCCGTTTGGCGAGTTGTAAACTCTTGCTATTTCCTTTTCTTCAGGTGTCAAGGGCCTCTACTTATTCTAAAGTTGGAAAAATCATACTGATTGGACGCTTGTTGTGCACAATGATCTGAGAGTTGCAAAGTGTCCCTGATTTAACCTCGAGCTTCGGCCCATCTCCTGATGTCCAATTGAATCCGCTTGGAGTCTCTCGATTTCTCTTCAAGCGCACACGAACGGCAATTGGGGGAAGCCCCTGAGCGAAGGTGGCAACCAACTCTTTTGTACCTAAGGTATTAAGCATCCCTGCGGAAGTGGAAGGGTACTCGGAAACCTGCACCACCTCTCCCTGGATGTATCCAAACTTTTCAATCTCAACTGTAGAGGGCGAAATTTTGGCCTCCATCCCTGCCTTGATTTTCTTCCCTTCGTTTGGAGAAACATATACGATTGCCTCAAGCTTCTGGCTTTCTTGTTCCCTCTCTACGCTTAGGATGTAGCTACCAGGCCCTACAATGCTTCCAGCGTCCACCATAAGCTCAACAACTTTACCGCTGTATGGACTTCTAATTTCAGAGTTAAGACCATACTTGGCGTTCATTTCTGCCATGCGTGCCTCCAACTCAATAATTTGAGCCGAAAGGTTATTCAACTCTAATTCATTTTGCTTACCCAATTCAAACATGCTCAATTGCATTTCCTCGAGCTCATTCTGGAGGACGAGATTCTGCTGTTCAATCTCGAAGAGCATGAGCCTTGTGTTGTTCATCATTTCGGTGGTAATCAAGCCCTTTTCTAGAAGCTCCTCACGTGCTTTAATCTGCACTTTCATGAATTCAATGCGCTCTAGATTCTTATCAATTCGTTTTCGCTTATTTGAAGCTTTCTTTTGAATGATCTCGCCCTTAAGCGCCAAATCTTTTTCGTCAAAACCTTTTATGGATTCATACTTATCACGAAAGAGTTTAAGCTGATTCTCCATGTTCAATATTTGGAGTCTCAGTTCCGGCTGTGCAACTTTTACAACTACTTGACCTTCAATGACCTCTTCTCCTGGCTGGACAAGAACGCGATCCACTTGTCCTGCCGCCAAAGCAGGAACTTCCATTACCCCGCCTGATTGGAGTAGGATCCCTTTACCGCTGACTGAATTTGGTAATCGCCCCGTCACACTCCATAAAATGAAGTATAAAATAATGAGCCCAATGGCCATTACTGCCAGCCAATGATGTGGTTTCGTTATCTTGACCATCTCGTTCAGTCGATCGGGCGACTGAAGCTTATCCATGGCCTGTTTTCTAAACAGTTGTGTATTCATCTTACTTTCCTATTGCCGGTAAACTGAATATTTCAGCCGGATTGATTGTCCAGCTTTGTCCTTCTCCCTGCACCAAGGTTCCTGTTTGGTATCGGAATCTGATAATGGCCGCATTTAGAATACCCAAGTAGGAATTTAAATTACTCCTTGAGTTTGCGTCGTTTTGTTGAACCTGAATCAGGTTGACTACCGTAGTTGTCCCTAACTTAAGCTTGATATACTCATTCTCCAATGCTTCAGTATTTGAAGCTACAGCTTCCTTGAATTGCCGTACGGCTCCCGCGTACATGGCTACTTCGCTGTAACTCGATGCAACGCTTTGCTGAATATTGAGCTCAAGACTGCGTAAGTTTTGCTGCAAACTCTCCTTGTTTGCAACAGCGGATCTCAGCGCTCCTTTCGTCTCTTTTAAGCCGAAGGGCATGGAGAAACTTACCCCAGCAGTATAACTCATTCCTGCAATGTTCGAATAAAAGGGAGCGATGTATTGTTCCGCCGAATTGGATTCATAGATACCGTTGTATCCTACTCCGAGATTTAAATCTAGACGTGGCGCATTGTTTCTTTCAGCAAACTTCACATTGATGTCGCCACTTTCAACTCGCTTCTTCATCCCCTGGTAGTCACCTCTGTTCTCAAGCGCAGCTTTAATCCAATAACTGACGTATGAAGCGGAATCGGGAACTTCTATTGATTCAACGAAAAACTCGGCTTGGGTGGTTTCCAATTCTGGATAGCGCTCACTGCCCAAGCCCATGGACTCGGAGAGAAAGTTTCTACTTCGAATTAGACTGTTCTTGGATTGACCTACAAATGCAGACTGCTGCGAATAGTTTGCACGAACGTAGAGGAGATCGGCTTTTGGAATAACATCCTTATCTGCCAGTTCAGTAAGCTGGTCACGGTAGGTAACCAATCCTTCCAAAACCTTACTGTTGATAGAATACGAATAGCGACTCCCCAAATAGGTGAGGTAATTTTGAATAACGATGAAAGCTTGCCGACTCACGTCATTTTGATACTCAAGCTGAGCCGCACTTAGGCGCAATTTTTGGATATTCAAGCTCGCTGCGGCACTTGCACCCCCTCTGCCATTTAATAATGGCTGACTGGCGTATAAAAAGAGACTTCCCGTATTAGTGACAAACTCACCGAGGCTGAGACTTTGGTATAGGTCATAGGTTGCATCCTTCCCAAAGTTGTTCAAACGAAATTCGGGCGAAATACTCAAGCCACTCTTGAAGACTTTACTGGCCGAAAGACGGTAACTAAGAAGATAATTCTGATAGGATAAGACGGGATCATCGAATAAGCCCTCTCTTGTGGACTTGCTGTAAGGCAGGTTATCCAACGTATTGTTCAAACTAAAATTAAGTTGGGGAGCGA
>CAXAIH010000045.1:0-10242 GCA_963968755.1 uncultured Flavobacteriales bacterium | reverse complement strand
GAACAGGACCTATTAAAGGTTTTGCAACAACCTTAATCATTGGTATCTTAACTTCATTGTTCTCAGCAATCTTCATCACACGTCTCGTGTTCGAATGGCAGATGTCGAGAGGCAACAACATCAATTTCTCTACGAAGTTGACCAAAGGGGCCTTCAAGAATTTGAACATTGCCTTTATTCCAAGAAGGCGCCTGTTCTATGTGATTTCATCCATTATCGTTTTTGCAGGAATTGCTTCTTATGCAACAAGAGGTTTGAACTACGGTGTTGATTTCACTGGTGGTCGTTCATACGTTATTCGCTTTGATGAAGCTGCAGATGTTGAGAACATTGGTATAGCACTTGGTGCCTCATTCGCTTCGGAAGATGGGAATCCACAACGTCCGGAAGTAAAAGTCTTTGGAACCTCAAACCAAGTTAAGATCACTACGAAATACTTGATCGAAGAGAAAGGTCAAGAAATCGATCTAAGGGTGGAGGATAAGCTTAAAGAAGGTTTGGGCGGCTTCGGTTCAAGCTTCGAGATTATGAGTTCTCAAAAAGTAGAGCCTACCATTGCAGACGACATCAAGCAATCCGCTGTTTGGGCTGTAGTCTTCTCACTTGTCATCATCTTCCTATATATACTCTTGCGATTTAGAAGATGGCAGTATGGTGTTGGAGCGCTCATCGCGATGTTCCATGATGTACTGGTTGTTCTGGCGGTATTCTCCCTATTCTATGGAATACTTCCTTTTTCTCTAGAAATCGATCAGGCTTTTATAGCAGCAATCTTAACCGTCGTTGGTTATTCGATCAATGATACCGTGGTTGTGTTCGATAGAATTAGAGAGCATTTAGGCTTGTACAAGCATCGAAAGTATGACCAAGTAGTTAATGGTGCTTTGAACAGCACTCTTTCTAGAACGGTCAACACATCCTTGTCTACCTTTTTCGTCCTTCTACTTATTTTCCTCTTTGGAGGAGAAGTAATTCAAGGCTTCATCTTTGCCTTGATGATTGGTGTGGCAGTAGGAACATACTCTTCATTGTGTGTGGCGACTCCAATTCTGCTCGACTTCGGTGGTAAGCAGCTCGAGGCAGAAGCGGCTGCGGCAGAAGAGAAAAAGTAGAACTTGAATTACCTTTTATTTTTCAATCTTGGTGGTGGTGAGATTTTCGTAATCCTCACCATTGTCTTGCTGCTTTTTGGGGCTAAAAGAATTCCAGAAATAGTACGTGGCATGGGTCGAGGTATCCGTCAGTTTAAGGATGCCGCAAACGATATCCAGGAAGATTTGGAAAAGAGCATTAAGGATGTAAAAAAGCAAATCGAAGAGGATAAAGACTAAAAATCTTCGATAATTCACAATTATTTAAGGGGGGTGTTGATAAAATAGACACCCTTTTTTTGTGCTTACCCCCCTAAAATTGATGAGTTTTATAAATTATTGAAAATTTCAAAAATGGCACATCTTAGATTTGAAGCACTCAAAGAAGTAATGAACAGATACCCCAAGAAGATTGACTTCGAAGGGATTGTATTGTCTCAAGAGTTTGGAAAGAATGTCTTCAACGATGTTACCATGAAGGAGTTTCTCTCCGACGTAGCATACAAAAGTGTCCGAGCTTCACGCTTAAGTGGAAAAGTGATTGACCGTAGTATGGCTGATCAAGTCTCGTCCTCTATGAAGGCTTGGGCCTTGTCGAAGGGAGCGACCCATTTCACTCACTGGTTCCAACCATTAACAGGACGAACAGCTGAGAAGCACGATGCCTTTTTTCATCCTTTGGAAGACGGCAGAGCAATCGAAAAATTCGATGGCAGTGAATTGGTGCAACAAGAGCCGGATGCCTCAAGTTTTCCGAGTGGCGGTTTAAGGAATACCTTCGAGGCCCGTGGCTACACGGCTTGGGATCCTACTTCTCCGGCTTTTATCTACGACGATACGCTCTGTATTCCGACCATTTTCGTTTCATACACTGGGCATGCGCTTGATTATAAAGCACCTCTTATGAAGGCTGCCGCGGCACTCGATAAAGCGGCTACAGCTGTATGCCAGTATTTCGATAAGAGTATTACAAATGTGAACGCTACTCTAGGCTGGGAGCAAGAGTACTTCCTTATTGATCAGGCTTTTTACAAGTCCCGACCAGATTTACTGCTTTCGGGACGAACCGTATTTGGTCAAGCCTCTTCTAAAGGACAACAATTGGATGACCATTATTTTGGCTCCATCCCAGAGCGTGCATTTAATTTCATGCGCGAATTTGAATTGGAATCACTTCGGTTAGGAATTCCAGTAACGACTCGCCATAATGAAGTGGCGCCAAACCAGTTTGAGCTTGCTCCTATGTTTGAGGAGCTCAACCTCGCGGCCGACCACAATCAGCTGGTGATGGATGTGATGGAAAAAGTTGCCCGCAAGCACGACTTCCACGTACTTCTTCACGAAAAGCCATTTGCTGGCATGAATGGAAGTGGGAAACACAACAACTGGTCAATGTCGACCTCAACGGGTTCCAACCTTTTAGGCCCAGGTAAAACACCAAAAACAAACCTTCGCTTCTTGACCTTCTTCGTGAACACCATTAAAGCTGTCCATGAATATGCAGACTTGCTGCGAGCTTCTATTGCAAGTGCAGGAAACGATCACAGATTAGGAGCAAACGAAGCGCCTCCGGCTATCATTTCAATTTTCATAGGTTCTCAATTAACATCCATTCTCGACGAGGTTGAGAAGTCGGTTACAGCGGGTAAGATGAGCCCAGATCTGAAGACCGATCTCAAACTGAAAATTGGACGTATTCCGGCAATTCTTTTGGATAATACAGATCGAAACAGAACATCTCCTTTTGCATTTACAGGGAATAAATTTGAATTCCGTGCCGTAGGCTCTGCAGCTAACTGCTCTCAAAGCATGACAGTTTTGAATGCGATTGTAGCCAAGCAATTGAAGGAGTTCAAAAAGTCTGTTGATGCTCGCATCAAGGCTGAGGATCTTCAAAAGGATGAAGCCATCTTCCAAGTCTTGAAAGAATACATTGTGAGCTCTCGAGACATTAGATTCGAAGGGAATGGTTACGGCGACGAATGGGTTAAAGAGGCTAAAAAGAGAGGATTGTCAAACTTGAAGACAACTCCTCATGCATTGGATGCTTACATTTCAAAGTCTTCCAAATCGCTTTTCAAAGAGTTCAATATTCTAATTCCTGAAGAGCTCGGTGCTCGTCATGAAATAAGTTTGGAAACTTACAAACTCAAACTGCAGATTGAATCAAGAGCGATGGTCGATGTGGCCCTGAATCAGATCATTCCTGCCTGCTTGAAATACCAAAATCAGCTGCTCGAAGGATTGACCAATCTCAAACAAGTTTTTCCAAAGGAATTTGAAAAGATGGCGACTGCACAAATGGAAATAGTGCGCGAAATTTCTGAAAGAGTTGAGAAAACGAGAAGTCTTACCTATGAAATGGTGGAAGCGCGCAAGCGCAATAATGACTTGGCATCGGTTTCTCAAGAGGCAAAAGGCTATTGTGATGATGTGACTCCATATTTTGAAAAGATTAGGTATGAGGTTGATAGACTGGAACTTATTGTAGACGATGAGCTTTGGCCACTGACGAAATACAGAGAAATGTTGTTTATCAAATAGAGCTAGGTCGGTGCCCTGCACTTCGTCTTTTGAATACTTGGAAATATTTCTTTATTTTGTCAACCTTCCAGAAGGAAGTTTTACTGTCGTTAACTGCAATGAAAACAACTAATATGAGGGTGATTCGCGCGTTTGTCGTGCTCTTTTTTGTAAGCCTAACATCTATCTCTTTTGCTCAACACAACTTGACTAAGGAAGCCGATGAAGCTTATGACAATCAGCAGTATTTCAACGCTGTAGATTTATACAAGCAGGCTTTTTCCAAGGAATCAAAGAAGGGGTTAAAAATTAAAATCATCTATCGCATTGGGCAAAGCTATCGCTACCTCCTTGACTATGAGCAAGCAGAGGAGTGGTACGAGAAGGCTGAAAGGGCGAAGTACGACGATACCGAACTGGAATTGAACTACGCATTGGTTCTTAAAATGCAAGGGAAGTATGAAGATGCACTCGTTCATTACAAAGAATACCAACAAGTCGCTCCTTCGGATAGTAGATCACAGGAAGGAATTAATTCTTGCGAACAAGCTATTGAGTGGCAGTCTAAGCCAACCAATTTTCTGGTAGAGAACGTTCCTCAACTGAACTCTAAGTTTCACGACTTTGCTCCAGCTTTTTCCGATAAGAAGAACAAGAAATTGATGTTTGCCTCCAGTCGTCCTGGGTCAACAGGTTCTGACATTGACCCGAATAAAGGCCAATCCTTTACAGACATATTCGAATCTTCAGTTGATCGGAAAGGGAAATGGAGTACTCCAAAACCGCTTCCAGAACCAATTAATACAAAGCATAACGATGGTGCACCAAGTTTTGACTCACGTAGAACGAGCATGATTTTCACGCGCTGTGAGACTGAAAAGAATTCAGTTAAGGCCTGCTTGCTATATCAAACCCAACTTCGTGGTCAGGATTGGGAAGAACCGAGTATGCTAGAAGTAGGTAGTGATACTTTTTCTGTTGGTCATTCTTCTATGAGCGCCAAAGGCGATATGATGTTCTTTTCTTCAGATATGTCAGGTGGTAAAGGAGGAAAAGACATCTACTACATGACCTACAATTCAAAGTCAAAGGAATGGGGTGAGCCCGTGAACGTTGAAGGAGTAAATACCAGTGGTGATGAACTCTATCCTTTTAGCCACGGCGATGGTCGTCTATTCTTTGCGTCTAATGGGCATCCAGGAATGGGTGGATTGGATATTTTCTCTGCCAACAAATTAGGACCCAATGCTTGGGGAAAGGTGGAGAACATGCGAGCACCGATCAATGGTCCGGGTCACGATTTTGGAATTGTATTCGAAGGGAATAAGAACCGAGGCTTTTTCTCATCAATTCGCTCTGAAGGAAAAGGTTTTGCTGACATCTATAGCTTTAAGATGCCTCCAGTGATATATGTATTGCAGGGTAAAGTGAAAGATGTTGAATGTGGGAAGCCAATTGCAGATGCTGTAGTTAAGTTGATTGGAACTGATGGCTCATCTGCTGAAGCGAAAACAGATCAAATGGGTTTCTACAAGTTCGACGCGAAAGAAAACGATGAACGTTTGCTAGCCGAAAACACCTCTTATACAATTGTGGTTTCTCGACGTGGAACAGCAAAGAAAACTTCTCCTGATTGTAACAAAGCAGTGATTCCTGAAAGAATCTATTTGAATGGCCGTGGACAAGAAACAACCATTGGAATTGAACGCTCAACAGCTTTTGTGCACGACTTTGAACTTCAATGTTCGAACTGTGGTGAAATCAAATTCCCAAAGGTTCTGTATCCTTTAGCGAAGTGGGAACTTCTTGTAGACGAGAATGTAAATTCAAAGGATTCTTTGGATTTCCTTTATCAAACACTTTCGGAGAATCCAACAATTGTTATCCAATTGGCAGCCCATACGGATGCGCGTGACTCTGATGCTAGAAACCAAGAACTTTCTCAAAAACGTGCGAAAACTTGTGTGGATTATTTGATCGAAAAAGGAATTGATGCTAGACGCTTGGAAGCTAAGGGTTATGGCGAGAGCCAGCCATTTGATGATGCTAAAGCTGGTATTACCTACACCGAGGCTTATATCAATGGTCTTCCAAAAGATCAAAGAGAAGCGGCTCACCAGATCAATCGTAGAACGGTATTCTTCGTTCTTCGGGATGATTTTGTACCAACAACCGCTGCACCTGAGGACAACTAGCATTAATTTGGAGTCTCCCAGAAAAGTTCAGGCACTCTCTATGGGGTGCCTTTTTTTTACCGCTCAATGAAATACGACCAAAGAGGAGTATCGGCCGATAAGAATGAGGTTCATGAGGCCATTAAAATCCTTGATAAAGGACTCTTTCCAAATGCATTTTGTAAGGTCCTGCCAGACCTAGTTGGTGGAGACGAGAATTTCTGCAATGTGATGCATGCGGATACTGCTGGAACCAAACCCTCACTTGCATATTTGTATTGGAAGGAAACAGGGGATATGTCTGTATGGAAAGGAATCATACAAGACGCTATGATTATGAACATAGACGATATGATCTGTGTAGGAATCACAGATGGAATTGTTCTTTCTTCTACCATTGGCCGCAACAAGAATCTCATTCCAGGAGAAGTACTCAAGGAATTGATACAAGGCACTGCCGCATACATTGAGGAATTGAAGTCTTATGGAGTGGGTATTGAACTAGCTGGTGGTGAAACCGCCGACGTTGGTGATATCGTTCGAACTCTTGATGTTGGCTTCACCGCATTTGCACGAACACGGCGAGAAGACATTGTAGACATCACAATTGAACCTGGAAATGTAATTGTTGGTCTTGCCTCTTTTGGTCAAACAAACTACGAAGACAGATACAACGGTGGTATGGGAAGCAATGGTTTAACCTCCGCTCGTCACGATGTATTTGGTGGTTTAGCTTCAAAATACCCAGAGAGTTTCGATCCCCTTGTTCCAGCTGATTTGGTGTACGCGGGAAGTAAGGCCTTAACTGATATTGAGGAAAAATCTGGACTTACATATGGTCAATTGGTTCTTTCGTCTACCCGCACATATGCTCCGGTACTAGCGAAATTCTTGTCGAATGGACGTGATGGCATTCATGGCCTCATTCACTGTTCAGGTGGTGCGCAGACCAAGGTTGGGAAGTTCCTTAAGAATGGACACATCATGAAGGATAATTTATTTGAAACTCCTCCATTATTCGAATTGATTCAAGCTGAATCTAGAACGGATTGGAAAGAGATGTATCAAGTCTTCAATATGGGGCATAGATTAGAGGCTTACTTGGATGAATCTCGCGCCCAAGAATTGATTGAAGTTGCGCGGAGCTTCGGGATGGAAGCGCAAATTATTGGCCGAGTTGAAGCTTCTGACAAGCCAGCACTAACCATCAAAAGCACTTACGGAACCTTCGAATACGAACTATGAGTTTAATTCATAAGTTAAGTGCCATAGAAGATCGCTTCGAAGAGGTAAGCAAGTTTATCGTTGACCCTGAGATCATCAGCGATATGAAACGATACGTAACGCTGAACAAGGAGTATAAAGACCTTGAGGAGATTGTGAAAGTTTCCAAGGAGTACAGAAACATTCTTGACAATATTGATTCGTCAGAAGAAATTCTGAAAACAGAATCTGATCCAGAATTCGTGGAAATGGCGAAGATGGAATTAGAAGAGCTCAAGACAAAGCGGAGCGAAATAGAGGAGGTGGCCAAAGTGTTGCTCATTCCGAAAGATCCCGAAGATTCAAAGAATGCGGTGCTGGAAATAAGAGCGGGAACTGGTGGTGACGAGGCTTCCATATTTGCTGGCGACTTAATGCGCATGTATCTGAAGTACTGTGATTCGAAAGGTTGGTCAACAGAAATGGTTGACAGCACAGCTGGCACATCAGGTGGATTTAAGGAGGTGATCTTTAATGTTCAAGGAGCCGATGTTTATGGAACCTTGAAGTATGAATCTGGCGTGCACCGTGTTCAACGTGTGCCGCAAACTGAAACGCAAGGAAGAGTTCACACTTCTGCAGCAACTGTGGCGATTTTGCCAGAAGCTGAAGAGTTCGACGTTGATTTGAAGGATGCGGATATAAGACGCGACGAGTTTTGTTCCAGCGGTCCAGGTGGTCAATCCGTGAACACAACCTATTCAGCGATCCGCTTAACCCACATTCCATCAGGAACGGTCGTGCAATGTCAAGATCAGAAGTCCAAACTCAAGAATTTAGAGAAGGCCATGGCCGTGCTCCGATCTCGAATCTACGAGATGGAGCTTGCAAAGCGTCATGAAGCCGAGGCTGCTATGAGAAAGACAATGGTTTCAACGGGCGATCGATCGGCGAAGATTAGAACTTACAATTTCCCACAGGGTAGAGTAACCGATCATCGCATCAATCTAACCCTCTACAATTTGAGCGCAGTCTTAGATGGTGATATCGAGAAGTTTATTGAGGAATTGAAGCTGGCCGAGAATGCTGAAAAGCTGAAATACGGAGAAGAAAATGCTTAGAGATAAACTCGTCGAAGAAATTCAGCGAAAGAAAAGTTTTCTCTGCGTAGGTCTTGATCCCGACCTTATGAGGATGCCGCCATCTATTCTGAAGGAAAAGGACCCAATTTTTGCCTTCAACAAAATGGTCATTGAAGCTACAGCAGATTTATGTGTAGCCTACAAACCAAACTTGGCTTTTTATGAAGCTTTCGGTCCAGCTGGATTGGAGAGTTTGGAGAAAACACTCGAGCTAATTCCTTCTGAAATATTGAGCATTGCGGATGCCAAACGAGGAGATATTGGGAATACCTCTCAAAAGTACGCCATGAGCTTTTTCGAGTTTTATGGTTTCGATGCAGCAACCGTTTCGCCTTATATGGGAATGGAAACCTTGCAAGCATGGTTAGACTATACCAACAAATGGACAATCGTACTTGGTCTCACTTCGAATCCGGGAGCGGAAGATTTTGAAATGCTTGAGACTTCAAAAGGAACGCGCGTCTTTGAGGAAGTCATTCTCAAAGGTGCTGCGGCAGCCGATAACC
Organism: uncultured Flavobacteriales bacterium; assembly: GCA_963968755.1. Lineage (GTDB taxonomy): Bacteria > Bacteroidota > Bacteroidia > Flavobacteriales_G > Salibacteraceae > UBA4419. The sequence goes on along the minus strand of CAXAIH010000045.1, from coordinate 1,603 downwards.
TCATGTTTGTTATTGGAGCTACAAGGCCAGAAAAATTGAGTGAAGTACGGAAGCTTGCGCCAGACCACTTTTTCTTGGTCCCTGGAGTTGGAGCGCAGGGAGGTGATTTGAAGGCGGTGTATGAATATGGCGCCAATGCACATTGTGGGCTTCTTGTGAACTCTTCAAGGGCTATCCTTTATCCTAAAAAAGGAGAATATATGACTGAAGACATTCGTACTTCGGCCCTAAGCGTGACCAACGAAATGAGAGTTTTGCTGGAAAGCTAAAACTTGAAAACCGACTTTCCCGAAAAGCTTCTTCACTACCTCTGGCAACATGGTCTCTTTGATCAAAAGGACTTATGTACCAAAGCTGGAGAATTCATAAACATCCTTCAACAAGGCCAACTAAACCTAAACTCTGGACCTGACTTTTTCAATGCCAAGATTGAAATTGCCAATAGACTGTGGGTTGGGAATGTTGAAATGCACCTTCAATCTAGAGATTGGTTTCGTCATCAGCATCATACAGACCCTGCACATGATGGCGTCATACTTCATGTGGTGCACGAAAAGACGATTCCAATCGAGCTCGACGGAATTCCTTGCCTCAATCTCTTTGGGAGGATTTGCCTAAAACTTCTGTCGAAGTATCATAGGCTGATGAATTCCAGCTCTTGGGTGCCCTGTGAGGATCAATTCGACCCAGACTTAGCTGGACCTTTTGATTTGTGGAAGCACCGTTTGTTAGTGGAACGACTTGAGCGTCGGTCGGTAAGGGTAATGGAGCTCGTCAAGGGCCTGAAATATAATTGGGAGGAAGCCTTTATACAACTCCTATTTCAACAAATGGGTTTCAATACGAACCGCCTACCTATGGGATGGCTTCATAGGAAAATTAGGTTTAGTCAGCTAAAGCGAGAAGCTGGGAATAAGAGTCGAGTAGAGGCGATGCTTTTTGGTGCAGCGGGAATGCTTGGTGATGGTGAAGATGCGTAACAGCAATTTCTCGAAAGAGAATATGCAGTGATGAAGAAGAAGTTCGACCTCACCCCAATTGATCGAAGGGCATGGAAGTGGTCGCGAATGAGACCGAGCAATTTTCCAAGTTTGCGCCTTGCACAGTTGGCTGCCGTGTTTTCAAAAGAAATGGATCTCATGCGAACTGTTCTTGCATCAAAAAGTATTCAAGAACTGAGGTCTCTTTTTACCGAAGATCCAAGTCCGTATTGGTCGACGCACTAACGATTCGGCTACACAACAAAAGAGCATCCTAGGCGAATGGGTGAGATGAATGTGGACGCCATACTTATCAATTTGGTTTTACCCTTTCGTTTCTGTTATCAAGAACATCGCTCCGTCGATTCCAGCGACTTGGTGGAGCTGCTTTATCAGATTCCTGCTGAGTCAAATTCTACTCTAAAAAAATGGCGATCTTTGGAAATGATCAGCCGATCAGCAGCTGATACAAAAGTATTGCTTGAATTGAAAGCAAACTATTGCGATAAACAGAAATGTTTGAATTGCCAGTTAGGGGCAGAAATTTTAAAGAATGATTGACAGAATCAAAGGATATTTTGAGAAACAGGCCTTTGGTGTTTGCGGTTATTTGGGCAATAAAT
>CAXAIH010000044.1:0-10302 GCA_963968755.1 uncultured Flavobacteriales bacterium | reverse complement strand
CGACTATGGCTTGAACCAGTTTCGCCTGATGATGAAGTCCTGGACTACTCAAGCTCTTTATACTTCTCACCATAGAGGGCTCGTTCCGAAAAGCCTTTGCGGGAATATCCTTAAAAACCCGAGATGCCTCATGCCCTTTCACTGACATATAGGCTTCATGCATATCGCTGTGAAAAACAACTTCCGCCCCTTGTGCCAAATCCTGGAAGAACAACCACTCAAGCGGGCTGAATTTGGAGAATCCCACCACATGAAAAATCTGTTCTGCTGCTAGGCTTAGGATTCCCTCCCGAGCAGCATTTAGCCTAATCGACTGGGTTCCGAGTGCTTGTTCAGTCAGCATCCTTTCAAAGGAAGTTCTTAAAGAGTCCACAGACTCTAGTACGCGTATCCGATCTATAATGGTGGAATCTCCAGAATCGAGTTGTGCGAGCTTATAAGTCTCTAAACTACTGCGCCATATCAATGCTTCATCCGCTCTACTTACATGGATGGCATTCCAATCCGCGAGAAGAAAATCACGCTGACGTGTTGAAAGGGGTAAATTGGATTGGGAAAGCAGATGGTCGAGGCATGATCGCTGCTCAAATTTCGAGGCCGTCCTTAAGCCTGACTTCTGATCGAGAAACTCAGAAATACTGAGCATCTCAGGAAGGATAGAATTCCTTTTCCCTGAAGCCAATAACACCCGGAAATGCGATAGGGAACGGGCATTTGGAAATACAAGGACCTGCTCAGCTCGACCTTCATATTCAAGGACCTCATCTAGAACGTGCCGGAGAAAATGGTCGTTCAATTTTTAAGCTTAAATCCGTTACGTACGAACTTCAAGAATTCTTTTAGTTCCGATTTATTACTTAAAACAGCTTTGAATATCCCAGCAAGATTTTCCTTTTTTTCTGGTGGGATAATTTCTTCAGGCTTTTCGCTCTGTTCTGGTTCATTCATGCGAAACTCCCGAGCTTCATCCATCAAATCAGCTTGCTTGATGAGTTTTTTAGCCTCTTCTATCCTACCCTGCTTTTCGTAGAGCAATCCCAAGTTGTTATGCGCAACTGCATCATCAGGATCCATCTCAATGACTTTCTCATAATCTGACACAGCTTCGTCGACCCTACCAAGTTTGTCGTGCACATAAGCTCGGCAAGCCAACCAAAAAGTATTTGCTGGTTCCAGCTCAACGATGTGATCCAAATCTTTGAATGCCAAGCCGCCTTTGTTCAGCTGTAGGTAGCTCAGGGCACGCTTGTAGTAGTGTTCTGGATTCTCTTCAAACACAATCAAATCTGTAAGTTGTTCGATGACTAGAGAATAATTTCCGGCCTCATAACTCGCGTTGCTAGCTTTCCTGAGTGAATTACGTGCTTCTTTATCCATAAATACGCTCTGCATTTTTGTAAAATAACTCGATTATCTCAACAACAGCAAGTCCGTCAGCACCACTTGTAAGTCCGCTTAGGCCAGCTTCATGGAAGCGAACTACCTCATCCACCACGATGTTGTGGTTCGACATAGAGCCTTCATAGAAACCGTAATTGTTAGCTGGCGCTGAATGCGGCATATCGTGAAACTCTTCTTGAAGACCTTGAACAAACTCAATGCTATTTAGGTATTTACCACCGATCTTCAAACTCCCCTTCTCCGCCAAAACGGTGATTGACCCTTCTATGTTTTGATTTAGCGCGCAAGTGGTGTAACTCAATGAGCCGAGCACATTTTCTGGAAGCTGGAAAGAGAAACTTCCACAGTCCTCGATAGAGATGTAAGGATGCTTGTAATTAGCAATTCGGCCGTGCACATCGGTTGGCCTTCCGAACAAAAAGTACATCACATCAATGAAGTGGCTAAATTGAGTGTACAAACAGCCGCCATCAAGATCAAGGCTACCACGCCAAGAGCTCTGATTATAATACTGCTCGTTTCTATTCCAGTAGCATCGGAGGTCTACTTGAAACACTTTACCAAGCGCTTGATTCGCAAGAAGCTCTTTTAGGCGTTTTACCGGTGGGTTGTACCGATTTTGTTTCACCACAAAAATCTCTCTTGAATGTTCCTTCGCACAGGTCAACATTTCTTTGGCTGCGCTCGAGTTGATTTCCATTGGCTTTTCAACCAATACGTTTTTACTCGACTTCAATACCTGAATACTCAATTCTGCGTGCAACCCGTTTGGGATGCACACATGCACGATGTCCATTTCTTGGGAAAGGAAGTCGACAAGCCGTTCAAATGCGGTAGAATGAAAGCTACTGGCAAGATCTCGTGCCGCATTAGCCTCAATGTCGTAGACGCCGATTAACTTTGCCCCTGAATGTGCGTGAATGTGTTCAGCATGTCTGCGACCAATGTACCCACATCCTATAATTCCAATGTTCACCATTAAGAGTTCGAAAATAGCAGAATGATCAATTCGGAGTTCATGATCACGGCAGTCTATATTTTGCTGTTCTTGGCCTTTGGTACAATGGTAAGCATTGTTCGTCGAAAGGATCCTCGCTACTCCTATTTCCTGCCTGCCCTCCTCTTTAAAATCATCGGCGGCCTTGGCTTCGCTTTTATCTATGTGTACTATTACGGCTACGGAGACACCTTCGGTTACTTCAACCAGTCTTTAACCTTCACGCGTCACCTTCAAGAAGATTTTTGGTCGGGAATGCGAACCATACTCTATCTCAAAGATGACGCTGCGCAATTCATCTACAGTGAATATGGCATAAAATCGAGACTGTTTACGGGCCAGGATACTTTGGTGGTTATCAAATTGGCAGCGCTCGTGAACACATTGACCTTCTCAAAATTTTTCGCGACCACAATTTGGTTCTCCTTTTTATCCTTCTTCGGTCTGTGGTATGGATACTTGAAGTTGACAGAGCTCTATCCCGGAAAACGTTTGAGAAGATTGTTTGCTGTGGCTTTCTTCTTTATACCTGGAATCTTTTTCTGGGGTTCTGGCTTGATGAAAGATACCTTGCTCATTGGTTTCTTTTGGCCCTTGGTTGATTCCCTATTGCCTTTAGCGCGCCTTCAGAACCCAACTTGGAAACAGTGGCTCATCATTGCCATAAGCTTCTATTTCATTTTCACGGTTAAAATATTTGTGGTCTTCTGTCTTATGCCCGGACTGGTATTTATGGTATATCATAAGACAAAGAATAAGATTAGAAATCGCTTGGTTCGTCGTGTAGCGGCGCCTGTCATACTCTTCTCTATATCTGTATTGAGTGTTTTTGGAGCTCTTCGTCTCTCTACCTTCTCCGCAAAATTCAATATCGAAGCCGCTTTCGAGACGGCAAAAATCTATCAAGACTATCACCTTAAAGAATCTTCATCGGGTTCCTCATACAAACTTCTAGAGTTCAGCAACCCGATCAACACTTATGTACTCAACATTCCATTTGCACTTAACGTGACCTTCTTCCGTCCATACATTTGGGAAATCAACTCTGCCGCCATGGCCCTTTCTTCTCTGGAGAGCCTCTTTGTTTTGATGCTATTCCTGTACGTACTTCGTTGGGGTGGTTTCAGAACCAACTACCAAATTCTAAAATCAGACGTCGTGCTTGTTGGACTTTTAATCTTTAGTCTCCTCTTAGCCTACATCGTTGGATTTGCGACCTACAACTTTGGAACACTCGTACGCTACAAAATCCCTTGCCACATGAGCTTTTTGGTTGTTCTGTTCGTGCTGTACGATCGTCTTCAAGAAATTAAAAAAGGGAGATCCAATGGATCAATCAGGCGGTCTTGAAAAGCTTAGCGTAAAAATTCAAGGTGTCGCTTGTCATTCGCTCCAAGCAATAATATTCTACAAGTCGTCGATGACCTTCTTCGCCCATTTTCACCCAAAGTGCATAGTCCTTAAACAAGCTTTGGACGTTAGCTGCGTATGCTTCGATGTCAAATGCGGCCGACAAGTAGCCATTGGCTCCGCTTTCAATATGCTCATTAAGTGAAGGAACGTCGAAGGCGACAATCGCTTTCTTAACAGAAAAAGCTTCAAGCACCACCACACCAAAACCCTCAGAAACTGAAGGCACTAGCACAATGTCAGAACTGGCCATATACGAACGTGCATCAGGAGAATAGCCTATAAACTTGACATGATCTTGCAGTTCGAGCTGCTCTACATAAGCTTTCAGTTCTTCGTCCAACTTACCTGAACCCACAATCACTAGGCCCACATCTTCTAAATCTGAAGACATCATTTTCAATGCATCTAAAGCATATCGATGTCCCTTAAAGGCTGTTAAACGCCCAACCAGAACCATCTGATGTTTCCAAAATCTCTTCGAGCTGTCAGGAGAAATATCCTGAGGAAAGTCTAGCCCGTAATGGATGAGATCTATTTTGTTGGGCTTCGATATCTTAAGCCCAATGTATAAATCTCGGAGCCCCTTAGATATTGCAATGGTACCGTCCATCTGCTTCTCTGCCTGCTTCGCTACTCTCAGGTAGAAGTTCTTGCCTTTGGAATTGGCATCGAATCCGTACTTATTGTTGTACCATTCTTGGAAACCGTGTTTCGTTGAGACCAACTTAAAATCCTTCCTTACGAACCTCTTAAACAACGCTAATAAAAAATCAGCATGAATAAGATGCGTATGAATGAGGTCAAAACCTTCCTCCTCCTGAAGGTTCTTCATATTCTTCATAAGCCGGAGGAATGGAAATCCACCAAAGCTCAATACATGGACTATGATGCCATCCGCTTCTAATAAGCTCTTAAACTCCTTGAATCCGTTCGCATTCTTGTTGGGATGTAATACGAGAAAATGAATCTCATGCCCTTCTTTCTGAAGAGCAGGCAACGCGGCGAGTAGGTACTTTTCAGAACCTGCTATTCCAGTTATGTTTTGAACGTGGAGAATCTTCACACGAGAGGCTTCAAATATCCCTGCAAAGTAAACGATGTCAATGACTCTTTTTCCACCACGATGTACATATATAAATCAAGTGTAGAATGAGGGTAAATAGAGGTGAACCAAGAGTTATTTCTATAGGCCAAAGGTGCAATTCAGAAGCACTCTTTTCCCTGATTGCAAGATTGTGCCTTGATGAATTCCACGAAAATCGCCCAAGAAAAGAGTTCCAGCTTTAGCCGTCAAGCTCACAGCTTCAAGGCCTTTTTGTTTCACAAGGAAATCCATTTCCTGCGGAAAAAAGTGTCCGTAGCGACCATCAACTCCAGCGGTGGTAAACTCCAAATTGTAAGCTTTCCGCCAATCTTTCTGTGAATGCGAATAGCGGTAATAGGTCATTGGGGCATTTTCCTCCCCTACATCGTGAAGGAATAAGAAGGCTTTAAATCTGTGCCGCCAATCATCGAAATGAGCAATGTTGGCTTGATAGTTTGCTCCTTGTTCAAATTTGTAATCGGCTTCCTTACGGTATGCTTTTACATTTTTAGAGACGTAAGCTTGAGCTAGTCGCCAAATCATTTCGTTCTGATAAAAGAGTTTGGCCGACAAGGGAACATGTTCTTGAATGTTACCGATACGCTCGTGGCCGCGATCGTGACAGAAATAGTCAGGATGATTTTCAGCTTTCACCTTTGCATATGCCGACTCGACCTCTTTGCAGAGCTCGGAGCTTTGCTCGGCGTTCAAAAAATTGGGGACTAAAGCAAAGCCGTTCGTCCTAATTTCTTCAAATAATTCTTTGTCCTTGGAGGAGACTGGAGCTGGCTTATATTGCCTATTCATATTGACTTGAAGAAGCCAATGATAGAGTGCAGTTGTATGGAACCAGGGGCGTGACATATCTATCCATGTAAAATCATCTTCAAACGCTCTAAGCTCTTTCCGTCCTTCTTGAAAAGATACTTCTTCGTGAAACGCTCCATACCCTCCGCTGGTTTCTCTTTGCGGAAATTAATTTGTGTGAGTTCAAAGGAATGATAATCGAGGACTTGAGCCAAAGAGCAAGCTTCGACCTCATTTATGAAGTCAGACTCTTCAAACATTCTGAAAATAACGGTTGGTTTGTGAACCACTGCCGGAACCATCAAACTTGAAAAGAATCCAAATACGCCTTCGCTGTACATGAGTAGGTCCAATACATTGGCATCCTTTATAAACCGCAAGTTTTCAGTCTCAACAAACCATTCGCTAGAATAGCTGTACGGGTGTAACTTCACTTTTAAAAGGGCTCCTTTTGACGCGCAGTATTCGGATAGTAGGTAGTAGAACTTCAACACTTCTTCCTTCTTTGGACCATATCCGGGTGAATTGAAATCCTTGATCTCCGCAAAGCTCTGATCAACCAACACATAGTAGGGCTGCTTTGGCTCCTCTTTCGGCTCAAAGTCTTCAAAGTCGTCCATTTCTGAATTCCCAATTTCAATCATGCGATTATCCTCCACCCCGTCGCATTTTCGATATAAGTCAGCATTGAACTTCGTATATACCAAATAGTGGTCTGCCAGTCTACTTTCAGACTGAGCCTTCGCGAGCGCCCTGAAAGGGTTCATCTTCTTTTTGTTCTGGCGAATCTTCCAAAGTGTTCTTATCAGAGTGAAGTCTGTTGGACTGACTGATTTCACGAAGAAGCTTCGCAAAAAAGAGTGCAGGTCGGGGTGCGCAGCCTCGAGGGCATCCATCCCTGTCTCTTTCCTTCTTCGGTCTTGCTCTTCCTGCAAACGCTCGTACTTCTCATATGAATGAAACAAACCATGTTGCATCACATAGGTTGGAATACCCGATTTCTTACAAGCCGAGTTGAGCGCCATGGTATTTGGAGCGCTTATCCCCATAAAAACAACCTTGGTAGGTTCGAGATTTCCAAGAACATCCTGAGCCGTCGTAAAATCGCTCCAATAATGTTTTGGTATATCTGTGAAAGACTCGCGCTCTTCTTCCGGAAAAACAAAAAAAAGTAGCTGAAAATCAAAGTGTGCCTTTAGTCGCTCGAACGGAGAAATCCAAGCCTTTCGGTGATAACCCCAATACAAAAGAATTTTGGGCTTATCCATTCTGCAAATAATCGAGACTCATGGCTGTTCCTTTTTTAAGGTTCTGATTCACACGTTGGCCGAGTAAAACGTTCAAATACTTTGGGTGAAGTCCAAAACCAGGACGAACAGATCGCAGATTTTCTTCAGTCAGTTGTGCACCCTTTTCTACATCCTGAGCGATGTAAAGGGAGCGGCTAAAGTTTCTTGATTTGACCTTTCTCTCAGTGAGTTCATAGTTCACTGTTCCAAGCGACGATTCGGCCTCCCGCACCGCGTTAACCATGCTCTTAAATTCTTCTGGATTTAAAGAGAAGTCTGCATCGGGACCACCAATACTCTTATCCAAAATGAAATGCTTTTCGATCATACATGCACCCAAAGCAGTGGCGACTAGGGCTGCCGTATTTCCTAAAGTGTGATCCGACAAACCCACTTGAACTCGATAGGTTCGCGCCATGTCAAGCATAGTGTTCAGGTTAGCTTCTTCCACAGGTGCTGGATAGCTTGAGGTGCATTGCAACAAGACCACATCTTCATTTCCTTCATCTCGACAGGTTTTAAGCGCCAACTCAATATCCTCAGCACTTGCAATCCCCGTTGAAATAATAACCTGTCTCCCCTTAGAAGCAACGTGGGCAATCAAGTTTGTGTCGGTAATTTCGAAAGACGCAATCTTGTAAACAGGTGGGTTAAAGCTCTCAAGAAATTCTACGGCAGTATTGTCGAATGGTGAAGAGAAGCAAGCGAGTCCATGCTTCTTCGCTTCTTCGAAAAGTGCAGCGTGCCATTCCCATGGTGTATGCGCTTCTTCATAAAGATCATGAAGCTTTCTTCCATCCCATAAGGTTCCTCCTCGAACGATAAAATCTTCCTTTTCCGAATCCAAGGTAATGGTATCGGCCGTGTAGGTTTGAAGTTTAATGGCGTCGGCACCAGCAGCTGCTGCAGCTCGAACTGTCTCTAAAGCAAGATCTAATTTTCCACCATGATTAGCGGAAAGCTCAGCTACAATCCAAAGCTTATCTGTCATATTTCCAAGTCCTTTGCCTCAATCACAAATTGAATGAAATTCCTTTCGCCATGGCTTCTTGAAGCAATTTCTTGATAACCGCAAGATGTGAATAGCTTCCTTGACGCAAGGTTCTTCTCAAGCACCTCTGCATGAAGCTTAAGGTTATACCTATTGAGGAATTCTTTCGTAGCGGCACGAAGGATAGCTTTCCCGTACCCTTTACCACGCTGGTCTGGGTGAATTTGTATTGACAACAAGCCGTGATCCGACTCTCTCTGAATTCGAATGAGCCCTAGCTTCTTGGAAGCCAGCAAGTACCAGTACATCTCATAGTTTACATCCAATATTTTAGACTTAAACCAAGCCTGATGACCCTCGTAGGGAATGGCATTTGGGTGAATGGAATTTGTCCTCGCGTCTGGATCGTTGGCCCATTCAAAGAGAGTCTCAACATCGCCAGGTTCTACTTTTTTTGACTTTAATTCAAGCGACATCCGAAAAGAGTTTGAGGATTCTTTCTTGTTGCCTGCCATCTATCATCTTCTTCTTTGACTCAAAGGTACTTTGCCAAAACAACCCTCCTGCATTCAATACAGCTTCCAGCTTCTGCATAGTTGTAGTTCTCAAATCTCCTAAATAAAAAGCGCTACCACTTTGCTCAATTGACTTAGCGATGTTCATTTGGTTATCCACGTAATAGCCCGAAGCGCATGCTTTTGACAAGCAAGCCATCTCCATGAAAATGTTGCTGCTTGAGCAAATCACGAGGTCCATTTGGTCTACAAGCTCAACCATCTCAGGTGCGCTGAGGCCAGTTTTTTCTTCTAAGTTCTCATTCTCTGCCTTACCTCCTAGTACAACTACTTGTTTAACACCGGAACACTCGAAGAGCATGTCGGCAAACTTTTGGACCAAACCTTCAGGGTCGTTTGAGCCGAAGGAGAGAAGGATGTTTTTCATCTCGATATTCACCTCGGAAGATCTATCAGCAGCCCTATCTAATAATGCTTTGCGGAGCAAAGCATACTCACTTCCTAATGCAAGTTGACTGTATTCTTCCTTGGTGTATTCACTCGCCTCAACACCGGGAGCATGATTGATGAACAAATCTGCCACAACATGTTTATTTGAGAAGTCATCGATTCGGACGAGGGTAAAACCTTCCTCCTTCAAACGACTTTGGTAGGGCAAATCGTAGTTGTAGCCATCTAGTACAAGAATGTCCCTTTTTGGGTCGAAATCCAACAACACTTCCTCGAGCTTAGGCATGCCAGCACCCCTAGCTTCTGTCTTCAAGCCAGCCTTCTGAAGTAAACTCCTTGCGCCACCTATCGCTGAAACACTGTAGGGCAAATGACCTTCTAACATTTCGCCCAAGCCTTGCATACGAATCAAGTGACCCATACCTGAGTGTTCGCTTGTCCAAGGAAGCAATCTGAATGTTTTCAATTCAAATGTTTTTGCTGGATCGTCTGATCTTCTTCTAATGCTCCTTGCAATTCACAATCTAGAATTTCCTCAAGCTTGGCAAAGCCTTCTTCTGAGTCAGTCATCTTAAAGCGAACATTCTCCTTGGATAATTTCTCCCCTGGCTTTAAATCCTTTGCTGCAACCGCAAACTTTTGTCTGTTTCGATACACGATTTCGGGCTCAGAGAGTTGATTCAAATCCACCTTAGCCTTTGTCAAAACTGCATTACCGAGGTTCTGATGAAGCTCCTGAACTAAGGTTTTGAACTTGGCCTCTCCTATGGCGGCCACCCAATCGAATCGCTCTTCTCCTTCTAAAGTTGTGAGGTGCTTTTCAAAGATTGTCGCACCTAAGTTCTGGGCAATCAGGTTGCTATCAATTGCATCTGCATGGTCGAACTTAGAATGATCTGCATATCCGATCTGCTGGCCTGGATAAAGTTCTTTAAGCTGAGCTATTTTTTCAATCCGCACATCTTTTAAGTCTGTTGGGAAGGACTGAAAGCCCACCATCAAGCAGTGGATTTGGTCTCCGAAGTATCTATACTTCTCTGCTACCTCATCACCCGTTCTTCCGCCAATACCCAAAATTAGCGGAAGCTTCGATTTCTTAATTGCATGCAATACTGCTTCATCGTAAAAACTTACGGAATGCAAATCGAGAAAATCGGGTTTGGAATAGCCCGACTTAATTAACTCTAGCCCAACTAAGTCGCAAGGCATGAAGATGATCTTCAACTTTTTCGATGCGCAAAACTCAAAAATCTCTGCCCATTCCTCCTTTGAAAAAAGAGCAATTTTAAAACCTTCATAACCCGCGTGTTTGGTGGATATGAAATCGTCGTAATCAAGTAGAACTTGAAATTTAA
>CAXAIH010000043.1:0-10776 GCA_963968755.1 uncultured Flavobacteriales bacterium | reverse complement strand
ACCGCTGGAAAACTTAATGACAACGCTGACGTAACGAACCCAGTTTACGCATACTGGCCAAATGACTATGGTCTTTATAACATGGCGGGTAACGTAAGCGAGTGGGTAATGGATATTTACCGTCCACTTTCTTTAGATGACGACGATGACTTCCGTCCTTTCCGTGGAAACGTCTTCACTGCTTTGGAATTTGATGAAGAAGGTTATCTCATGGAGAAAGACAGTCTTGGTCACATTCCACGTCGAATCGTGAACGAAGAAGAAAACATTGGACGTAGAAACTATCAACGTGCCGACAACATCAACCATTTGGATGGTGACTATGCTTCTCATATTGACCAATCGCACTGGTCTCCTTCTTATGAAGATGCTGAGGAAGCTCCAGAATCCGACTATATGTACGAATACGGACAGAAGTCTTTGATCAACGATAACGTGCGTGTGTTCAAAGGAGGTTCTTGGAATGACAGAGCATACTTCATGAATCCAGGTACACGTCGTTTCTTAGAAGAGAATCAAGAAACTTCTTACTTAGGTTTCCGTTGCGCGATGGATCGTGTAGGAAGTCCGGTTGGATTGGGTGGACGACGATAACAGTTCATCGTTCATAAAAAGCATTGAGCCCTTTCACAGTATGTGAAGGGGCTTTTTTCTTTGTAGAGATGAACAAGCTATACGAGATTTTCAAGAAGAGCACCGGTATCAGCACCGATACCCGCTCCATTAAAAAGGGGCAAGTCTTCTTTGCACTTAAAGGCGGCAACTTCAATGGAAACCTTTACGCACAGCAGGCATTGGATGCTGGTGCGTCCTTCGCCGTGATTGATGAGGAAAATGGCGCTGATAAATCAAAATGCATTTTCGTTGACGACGTTCTTAGAACTTTGCAAGAACTCTCGAATCACCATCGTAAGGCCTTGGGAATTCCAGTAATTGGAATTACCGGCTCCAATGGAAAAACAACTACCAAAGAATTACTTCGCGCTGCCTTGAATACGAAGTTCAAAAGTTTCGTTACTCCAGGTAATTTCAACAACCACATAGGAGTGCCCTTAAGTCTGTTGCAGATTGACGAAAACTGTGAAGTAGCTGCCATTGAATTAGGTGACAATCACCAAGGTGAGATTGAGTTCTTGTGCAAAATCGCAGAGCCAGATATGGGTTATATCACCAACTTGGGGAAAGACCACATTGAAGGCTTTGGATCCTATGAGAACAATGTGCTTTCCAAGAAAGAGCTTTTTGATTACCTCCAAAGTGAGCAACGCTTGTGTTTTGTGAATGACTTCGACCCTGAGCTGAAGAAGATGAGCGAAGGCTTAAAAAGCAAGAAGTTGATGTCGGAGTTTTGCGGCGAGCATGGCCTTACAATAACAGCTCAAGATCCATTTCTAAATTTCGAACTTTTAGGTACGAGCTTTAAGACGAATCTTATTGGAGGGTACAATCTTGAAAACATCCAAGCAGCTCTTTTTCTAAGCCATCATTTTCAAGTCACCTTAAAGAAGGCTGCCATGGCCATTTCCGAATATTCTCCTGACAACAACAGGTCTGAATTTAAACTCAGCAACAAAGGGAATCGAATCTTCTTGGATGCATATAATGCCAACCCATCTTCCATGGAGCTTGCTTTAGACAGCTTTTTGAAAACCGAAAATCCGGGGAACTCTATTTTGATTCTTGGAGATATGCTTGAACTCGGTGCTTTAAGCAATGAAGAGCATCAAGCGCTTGTGTCCAAAATTGAATCCATGAGCTTTCAAAACATCTTCCTTGTGGGGGCTGAGTTTTCAAAAACACAGACTCAAAGTGCTAAGAAATTTACCTCATTTGAAGAGGTAAATCTTGAACTTAATGCCTTGGATATAAGAGATCGCTCTATTCTGTTGAAAGGATCTCGTGGAATAAGACTGGAAAACTGCCTAACAGCGCTTTAAGCTTTCAGTACTCCCCTACTGATGACGATTTTCTGCACTTCGGAAGTACCCTCATAAATCTGAGTAATCTTGGCATCTCGCATGAGTCGTTCAACGTGGTATTCTTTCACGAATCCATATCCACCATGGACTTGAACTGCCTCAACAGTTACTTCCATAGCAACACGTGAAGCAAACAGTTTAGCCATTGAGCTTGCATGTGCGTAATCCTTTCCTTGATCTTTCAAAACCGCTGCTTTGTATACAAGCAATCTTGCTGCTTCAATCTCAGTCACCATATCAGCGAGCTTAAATTGAATGGCTTGGTGCTTTGAAATTTCTTTTCCGAAAGCCTTTCGCTCTTTTGAATAGGCAAGAGCAAGTTCATATGCTCCTGCAGCAATACCTAGTGCTTGAGCAGCAATTCCAATACGTCCTCCTTCTAGCGTTTTCATCGCGAACTTAAAACCAAAACCGTCTTCACCAATTCGGTTTTCTTTTGGAACCTTCACATCGTTGAACATCAAGGTATGGGTATCGGAACCACGAATACCTAGTTTGTTCTCCTTCGCTCCAACAACAAACCCCTCCCAATCTTTTTCAACGATAAAGGCGTTGATTCCTTTATGTCCTTGTTCAACGTCGCTTTGAGCTATTACCAAATAAACTGAAGCTGTATTTCCGTTGGTAATCCAATTCTTTGTTCCATTGAGAATATAATGATCACCCATATCGATGGCGGTAGTGCTTTGAGACGTAGCATCAGAACCAGCTTCTGGTTCCGACAAGCAGAAAGCGCCGATTTTCTCACCTCTGGCGAGTGGCTTTAGGTATTTTTCCTTTTGGACTTCGCTACCGAATTTTTCGATTCCGAAACAAACCAAGGAGTTGTTTACAGACAAACAAACAGAGGCAGAGGCATCTACTTTAGAAAATTCTTCCATGGCAAGTGCATACGAAAGGGCATCCATTCCACCGCCATCGTATTTCGGATTTACCATCATTCCTAGAAAACCCAATTCACCAAGTTGACGCATTTCCTCTTTTGGGAAAGTTTGAGTTTCATCACGCTCTATGACGCCCGGTTTTAATACGTTCTGTGTAAAGTCTCTCGCCGCTTCTCTTACGGCTATGTGCTCCTCTGTCAACTCGAAATTCATCCTTCTGTTTTTGGGTTGTGCGAATTTACTTTTTTAACCGATAATTCGTAACGTTGTTCACCATGCTTATAAGAAGTGCAATTGGAATGATGTCTGGAACCTCTTGCGACGGACTCGACCTACTCCATGTACGCTTTGTAAGGGAGAATTCGCTCTGGTCCTATAAAGTCCTAGCGACTCAAGAAGTGCCTTATTCTGAATCATTTAGGAAGGAGCTCCTGACCCTTCATAAACTTCCAAGTCCCGAACTACTCCAAAAAGACATTGAAGTCGGAGCGTTTTTCGCAAAATCTTGCGCGTCGTTCATCGAATCCAATCGGATAAAAACAGATCACATTTCCTCGCATGGTCACACCGTATTTCATCAGCCCGAGCTCGGCTACACCCTTCAAATTGGCTCCCCCTTTTTAATTTCAAAAGCCTGCGCTCTGCCCGTGTACGCTGATTTCAGGAGTCAAGATATTGCATTGGGTGGCCAAGGTGCACCACTTGTTGCCATTGGAGATGCCTTACTTTTTCAGGAATACGAAGCTTGTATCAACCTCGGTGGTTTTGCAAATATTTCCTACGAACAAGATTCAAGAAGATTGGCCTTCGACATCTGCGCTGTGAACTTGATGTTGAATGAATTGAGTCAACGACTTAAAATGCCCTATGACGCGAATGGCAAAATTGCTCGTAGTGGTGAAGTTCAGCCAGAGCTCCTCAAGGCCTTAAACTCGCTTTCCTATTTCAAGAAAAAAGGCCCAAAAAGTTTAGACCGTGAATGGCTGGAAGCTTCTGTCATCCCTCTTCTTAAAGAGGGAGAAACAAAAGATTTGATGCGGACATGCCTTGAGCACATCGCAGAACAAATAGCTGACACGATTCGTGAACTAGGGCTTAAGAAGATTCTTTTTTCAGGTGGCGGATGTTACAACAGTTTCCTAATCGAACGCATTGCTCAACGGGCAAACATCGAAATTGATCTTCCGAGCAAAGAGTTGATCTCTTTTAAGGAGGCTTTGATTTTTGCATTTTTAGGTGTACTGAAGAGTTTTGGGGAAGTCAATGTTCTTAGCTCCGTCACAGGAGCTCACTACGATCATTCCGCTGGTCAATTGTTCGACGCATAAGCTGGCTCTTATTTTAGTCCTGATGATGCTTAATCCTAGGCTTCGAATTTCTACATTTGCGCAAATTCCGCACAGCTATGAAGGAACTGCTTGATCGTTTTGAAAACAAACGCCCAGAAATCGTTTTTGAGTGGAGTGACTCTGAAACTGAAGCAGAAGGTTGGGTTGTCATCAACTCACTAAGAGGAGGCGCTGCCGGAGGCGGAACCCGAATGCGTGTTGGTCTCGACAAAAGAGAAGTTGAGTCGCTCGCTAAAACGATGGAAGTAAAATTCACTGTTGCCGGCCCTACAATTGGAGGGGCAAAATCGGGGATTAACTTCAACCCAAACGATCCACGCAAAGCAGGTGTACTCAACCGATGGTATAAAGCTGTTAGCCCTCTACTCAAGAACTATTACGGAACAGGCGGAGACCTGAATATCGATGAAGTTCACGAAGTAATTCCCATCACCGAAGACTATGGAGTATGGCATCCACAAGAAGGTGTGATTCAAGGGCACTTTGACCCAAGCGATGGACAGAAGATTCATAAAATTGGTCGTCTTCGTACCGGTGTTTCGAAGATTTTAGAAAGTCCTAAGTACTCTCCAACACCAGGTCAAAACATTTTGGTTGCCGATATGATTACCGGCTTCGGTGTTGCAGAAAGTGTCCGTCATTATTACGACTTATACGGAGGCAGCATCCGCGGCAAGCGCATTATTGTGCAAGGTTGGGGTAACGTTGGTTCTGCAGCTGCCTATTATTTGGCACAAGACGGAGCTAAAATTGTCGGCATTATCGACAGGACCTTAGGCCTTATCAAAGAAGATGGTTTGAGCTTCGATGAAGTAAAAGACCTTTTCCTTCAAAAAGACGGAAACAAACTAAACGCTCCCAACCTTTCTCCTTTCGAGGAAGTGAATGAAAAGATTTGGGATGTTGAAGCAGACGTATTCATTCCATGTGCAGCTTCTCGATTAATCACCCAAGATCAGGTAGAGCGCATGATCGACTCGGGCTTGGAAGTGATTTCCGCCGGAGCAAATGTTCCTTTTGCCGATAAAGAAATTTTTTTTGGACCCATTGCAGATTTTACGGACGACCGAATTGCTGTAATCCCTGATTTTATTTCAAATTGCGGAATGGCTCGAGTCTTTGCATATTTGATGGAAGGCGAAGGAGAATTGACAGATGAGGTGATTTTTCAAGATTCTTCCGATGTCATTCTCAAGGCAATGCAAAAAGTGCGCGAAAAGAATCCCGAAACAAAACATTTAGCCAAAACAGCCTTCGAAATTGCTCTAAATCAACTTGTGTAGAGGATGTTTATTTTAATGATCGTGATTTTTGTTCTAGGCTATGCAGCCATAGCCATGGAGCATACTATCCGGGTAGATAAAGCTGCAACGGCTCTGCTCACGGGAGTTATCACGTGGACCATTCTTGTTTTTGGCGTCAGTGAAATCCTGAATGTCGACGCCGGGATGTCGGTGAACGCCATATTAGATCAGGGTGGTGAGATTCTAAAAAACCTTCGGCACTTTCTCTTCGAAAACCCCAGCGATGATCCCTTAGAAACACCATCCATCCTCAACCACTTCGTGGTTCACGAGCTTCGTCACCACCTCATAGAAATATCGGAGATCCTAGTCTTCCTATTAGGTGCGATGACAATTGTTGAATTGATTGATGCGCATCAGGGTTTTTCAGTCATCACTAAGCGTATTCACACACGAGATAAAGTAAAGCTGATGTGGATTCTATGCGTAATCGCATTTTTCTTCTCAGCAGCTTTAGACAACTTAACCACAGCCATTGTGTTGGCTGCCCTGATTAAAAAGCTTATTGGTGATATAAAGAATCAATGGCTGTTTGGTGGGGTAATTATCATTGCGGCCAATGCGGGAGGCGCGTGGTCTCCGATTGGGGACGTTACTACGATCATGCTTTGGATTAGCGGCCAAGTAACAGCATACAACATCATCGTGTCGGTGTTTACGCCATCAGTTATCTGTCTTCTTGCACCTCTTTTGGTAATCACCTTCACTATGAAGGGAGAAGTTCACCCACCTGAAGACGAGCTCTCGGGAGGTCATATTGGTGAACCTAGAAAAATCGAAAAGAACATCGTGTTTATCCTGGGCTTAGCGAGTTTACTTTTTGTTCCCGTATTCAAAACTGTTACACATCTCCCACCATTTATGGGGATTCTCTTCGGCCTTGGCTTCCTCTGGCTGGTTACCGAAGTCATGCACCGCGACAAAGGAAGAGACGAAAAAGTGAATCGAACGGTTGTTGGAGTCATTCGAAAAATCGATGTGCCTTCAGTACTTTTCTTCTTAGGTATTTTGGCCGCCGTAGGAAGTTTACAATCTGCAGGTCACCTGTCCTACTTGGCTGAATTTCTTGACGAACAGGTTGGGAATATTTTCGTGATCAACCTCATAATTGGTATCCTCTCCTCTATCGTGGATAATGTTCCCTTGGTGGCTGCCGCTCAGGGTATGTATGAGATCACCCCAACTGGACCTTATATGGTCGACGGAACCTTTTGGAAATTCTTGGCTTATTGTGCAGGAACAGGAGGTAGTTGCTTGATCATTGGTTCTGCTGCAGGAGTAGCTATGATGGGCATCCTTCGCATCGACTTCTTCTGGTACCTCAAGAGAATCTCCTTACTGGCCCTAATCGGTTACATCGCAGGAGCAGCTTTCTTCATCGTAGTGAATTAGCCAATTAACATTGCGCTGTGGGTATCATTGGTGATGCCTAGCCTATTGGGCCGCGGGGTCGAACATCTTTGTATGAGACGATCGATTCCACTCTTATGAACTTCTATTCCTTTTTACTTCAGGTTAATTTAGCCAGCGATACGAGCAGTGTTGCCGAACCTACAGAACAAACCCTTTCAGTTTTAGAACTTATTGCTGGAGGCGGATGGTACATCATGTTGCCCTTGGGCATACTCTCAGTTGCCGCTGTTTACATCTTCATCGAACGCTTTCTGAAAATTCAGAGTGTAGAGAAGGAAGACCCGAACTTCATGAACCAGATGAAAGACTTCATCTACGACGGGAAAATTGAAGCCGCTAAAGCTCTCTGCCAAAACACGCAAAGTCCATTTTCACGTATGATCGAAAAAGGAGTCATGCGGATTGGAAAACCCCTTGGTGACATTTCAGCGGCTGTCGAAAATGTTGGAAAACTAGAACTGTACAAATTAGAGAAGTCATTGAATACTCTGGCCACCATTGCAGGTGCTGCTCCAATGATTGGCTTCTTAGGAACGGTAATCGGGATGATCACCACCTTTCACGAGATGTACTCCGCTGGAAACAGCGTTGAAATATCCGATCTATCTGGAGGTATTATGCAAGCCATGGTAACCACAGCCGCGGGGTTGATTATTGGTATTGTGGCTTATGTGGGATATAACATTCTGGTAGCCAAAATTGAAAAGGTAGTGTACAAGATGGAAGCTACAACCATCGAATTCATTGACTTACTTCAAGAACCAGCCTGATATGAGCCTGAAGTCAAGAAATAAAGTGAGTGTTACCTTCAGCATGTCTTCGATGACGGACATCGTGTTCCTGCTGTTGATTTTCTTCATCATTGTTTCGACCATGGTGACGCCAAATGCCCTAAAAGTGTTGCTCCCAAAGAGCTCTGCGAAAACCACTTCGCCCCAAACAGTTTCTGTTACCATTAGCCCCGAACTCGCCTACTACGTGAATGGGAATGAGGTTTCTGAGCAATATCTCGAAGATCAAATCGTTCAGGCTGTAGGCCAAAGCGAAAAACCAGGTATCGTACTTCACTGCGATCAAACTGTTGCTTTAGAGCACGCAGTTCGTGTGATGGACATAGCCAACAAGAACAAGTACAGTCTCGTACTGGCCACCAAACCAAACTAAGGTGGACGTCTTTAAAGACAAAGAAAAACGTAAGGGTCTCATTGGAACAATTGTGTTCCACATTGCCTTGCTGATTCTCTTTGCGCTGTATGGACTTAGTTATATGGAGCCTCGGCCCGAGCAGGGTGTGCTCATCAACTTTGGCACTTCCGATGTTGGTTCAGGTGAGGTTCAACCAGAAACTGCCGGCGAAGAAGTTCCTGTTGAAGAAGAGGTAGTTGAGGAAGTTGTGACTCCAACTGAAAGTGAGGTGACTCCTGCAGAGGAAGAGGTGATGACCCAAGATCAGGAAGAAACCATCGAAACCCCTCCCCAGAAAAAAGAGAAGAGTCAGGAAGAAATTCAACGAGAGAAGGAAGAGCAAGAGCGCATTGAAAAGCAGAAAGAGTTCGAGGCCAAGATGAAGAAGGTTTGGAACAATAAGAAAAAAGGTGGCAGCGAAGGCACCGACGATGAAAGCGGCGATAAAGGACAAGAAAATGGAA
Organism: uncultured Flavobacteriales bacterium; assembly: GCA_963968755.1. Classification (GTDB taxonomy): domain Bacteria; phylum Bacteroidota; class Bacteroidia; order Flavobacteriales_G; family Salibacteraceae; genus UBA4419. Next base: position 2,198 of record CAXAIH010000043.1, on the reverse strand, counting down.
CACCAGATGGAGATACCTACAGCGGTACGCCAGGCGGTGGTGGTGGCGGAAATGGGAACTACCGTCTGTCTGGACGAAACGCTCTGCAGAAAATAAAACCAGTGTACGATTGTCAAGAAAGTGGCCGTGTGGTTGTTCAAGTGCGTGTGGACAGAAACGGGAATACGACGGATGCGAAACTGGAGCTCAAAGGCACAACCAACTCAGCCAGTTGTCTCGTGAAACGCGCTGTGCAAGCTGCCATGAAAACGAAATGGGAAGCCAAGCCCGATGCACCTGACGTACAGATCGGAACCATTACCTATCAATTCGAGTTGAATTGATTTCCTACCAACAAACATTAGATTTTCTTTTCTCTCAACTTCCCATGTTTCAACGTGTGGGCTCAGCTGCTTATAAAGCTGATTTGTCGAACACGGAGACCTTGATGGAACTTTTGGGTCACCCAGAAAGAGACCTGTACTTTATCCACGTCGCTGGAACCAACGGCAAAGGAAGTGTTTCGCATATGCTCGCGAGCATCTTGCAAGAAGCAGGGTATAAAACAGGACTCTATACTTCACCTCATCTTTTAGATTTTAGAGAACGTATCCGAATTAATGGAAAGATGATTCCAGAGGAGGCAGTCATTCAGTTTGTGGAGAAGAATAAGGAAAGCATTGGGGATATAGACGCTTCCTTTTTCGAATGGACCTTCGCTATGGCGCTCCACCATTTTAAGCAGAGGAAAGTAGATATTGTGATACTCGAAACGGGCATGGGCGGAAGGCTAGACTCAACCAATGTAGTTGACCCGCTACTTTGCCTGATCACAAATATTTCGAAGGATCACGCTCAATTCCTCGGCAATACACTGGAAGCGATTGCCGGCGAGAAAGCAGGAATCATCAAGGAAGGGATACCTGTCGTTCTTGGAAACATTCAGGAAGATTTGATTCCAGTTTTTAAATCAGCAGCTGAAAAGATGCATGCACCTCTCAGTTATACACAAAAGGGCTTGGACCTTAATCCATCTGACCTAAAAGGGCAGTTCCAGGAAGAAAATCAAGCGCAAGTTCTCTCTTGTCTTAAGTACCTCAGTGAATTTCAACTTTCGCAAGAATCGGTGAGGGATGGATTGTCTCGTGTTGTCGAAAATACCGGCCTGAGAGGACGTTTTGAACGCTTGAGCGACATACCCTTGGTTATTGCCGATATTGCACACAACAAGGGCTCTGTTGAGCTGCTCATAAAAGAAGTTGGGCGCCTTCACCGAAAAGTACATTGCATTTGGGGTGTTGTGAACGACAAAGAAATTTCGGACATCCTTTCTATACTTCCAAAGGATTGGACCTATTATTTCACCCAAGCAAGCATCCCGCGTGCGCTTCCTGTGGATGAACTCTCAAGCTTAGCTGAAGAACAATCTCTTCAAGGTAGCTCTCATCCGAAGGTAGAAGAAGCATATAAGGCAGCTATCATGGAAGCTCAGCGCGAAGATTTGGTGCTGATTTCAGGAAGTGCTTTTGTTGTGGCAGATGCACTCAACTCTATGGAAGTTGCTGATTAGTGCTTAAGAAAGCGTGATGTAGTTTCCTCTCCTTTAATGACAATCGTGCAGAAATACATCCCAGCTTCAAGTGTCGCGAGGTCTACTTGAACATTTTGCCCACGAACCTGGGTTTCATAAACCTTCTTGGCTGCAACATCTTGCACAGTCATACTTCCTTCAATGAATTCATCAAACTGTAGAAACATGATATTGGAAACAGGTTGTGGAAAGAAGCGAACCGATGTGCTTCCAATAGTGAGTTCCTCACTAATAGAAGGCTTGTTTTTTCTTTGATTCATCTGAGTGGGACCATTTCCATTGTCAGTTGAGCAATAAATTAACACAGGTTCTTCGGTGATGGAAATCCCTGCAGGAGAAAAAGTTGCTTCCAAGCCACTCAAATCTAGCTCCGTCCAGGCCGAAACCGTATCGCTCAAAAAGTTGAATGTAGTTTCAGAAAGACCGCTGGAAGGGTTTGTTGTAATCACCCCTTCATAGATTGCACTCCATGGGTCGTGATAGTTGATTGCGTAGTAGTCATTATTTCCAAAATAACCTTGCTTGCGCCATGTACGACCACTATCTGCTGAAACATAAAAGCGCGGAACGAAGGCAGGTGAAGCTCCTTGTGGAGTTATCATACCAAGATACATGTCGCCATTCAATT
>CAXAIH010000042.1:0-10862 GCA_963968755.1 uncultured Flavobacteriales bacterium | reverse complement strand
GAGGAACGCATGTCTCGAATACCGGATCCAATGGGAACTTTTTTATTCTAAGTGAGAGTGCCATTTCTTCTGGCGTTCGTAGAATTGAAGCTATCACCGGAGCTAAGGCGCGCAAGAAAATTGAGGAAGAGTTTGAGATGAGTCGACAACTCCGAACACAATTAAAGTCTAAAGATGTTGTGAAGTCGGTATTAGACTTGCAGCAAAAACTTAAAGCACAAGAAAAAGAGTTTGAAAACCTTAAGTCTGAATTGGCCTCCTTTAAAGGTGGCGAATTAGAAGGTGAAATCCTAGAAGGGCAAAGGTGTTCCTATCTGTTCAAGGAATTGGATGTTGATGGGAAGGAATTACGCAGCCTTGGATTTGGTCTGATGAAAAAGCACAAAGATCTTTTTGCGGTTTTGGGCACGTCCACTGGCGACAAGGTTGTGTTAAGTGTCTTTATTTCAAAGGAGCTCGTCGCTAAAAATGAGCGTTGGGATGCACGAAGTATTCTGAACGACATTGCCTCGCACATTGGTGGAAAGGGTGGAGGACAAGCATTCTTTGCCACTGCAGGAGGTAATAAGCCTCAAGGTTTAGCTTCTTCAATAGAGGCGGCTAAAAGCTTTCTATAAAGTCCTTTTGAATTTATGCTAGAGTTTCGTCTGGGCACGACTTGAATCATTTCGCCCTGTCTCTTCAGGAATATTTCATGCCCACGTATTTTAAGGGAAACTTTTTGGCAATAAAAAAGCCCTCCATCAAAGATGGAAGGCTTTCCTATTTAAGTTGTGTTAATCCTAGTGGATGTTCAGTTTCTGAACGTTCACTTTGTCATTCATGGTAACTCTTACGAAGTATACTCCGCTTGCCATGTTAACGAGATTGATAGCCTCTTCGTTTCCGTCAGCTTCAGAAGCATAAACGATCTTACCGTTTGCATCCTGAACTTCAACTTGGAAAGTTCCTGAAAGCTCACCTAGTGAGATATTGAATTCTCCATTAGATGGGTTAGGGTAGATACGAACATTGTTGTCCAAATCATCCTCACCAACACCAATGTTAATCGTCTCAACAGATATCTCTTCAGTCTCAGTACCACATTCAGTTGTTACGTCAAGTTGTACAATGTAAGTTCCATTGTTACGATACACGTGAGTCAAGTTTGGAAGGTTAGATGTGTTTCCATCTCCAAGATTCCAATGATATGCGAATCGTGGATGCGTAGTTACAGCATCAAGGAATACAGTCCATCCAACAGTAGAATCTGTAAATGTCGCTTCTGGTGCTGGAGGATTGTCGATGAAGAGTACATCATATGAAATACATCCGTTGTCATCAACCATGATTTCCAATGAATCCGCAACATCCCACCCAACCAGCAAGTTGTTCGTTGAAGGTGTAGTTCCATCACGAAGTCCTGACCAGGTGTAGCTTACGCCAGTACGTGGGGCAACACCTGCCTCAAGAGACAAGAATTGACCTGGGCAAAGTATAGTGTCCGTTCCAGCGATGTTCAGAACTGCATCTTCAGAACGTTCAACTACAATTGAATCTCCTGTAACACATCCGTACTTGTCGGTAACCATTACTGAGAAGGTTCCTTCGTCATCAATGTTGATTGATTGAGTTGATTCACCTGTATTCCATGCATAAGTAGCATCGTTTAGGTTAACGTCAACATCAATATCATCTCCTTTACAAATCAAGGTATCTGGAGTAGACAAGTCACTTACCATTGGATTGCTAAGATCTACAGTATCTACGATTAGACCACAAACGTTGCGAAGAACAAGTGAGTAAGTTCCAGGCGTAGTAGCCGTAATTGCAGCTGCTGTATCACCGGTACTCCAAACTGGAGTTCCAACAGTCCCGACAGGTGTTTCCAAAGAAATCGAATCACCAGGGCAGAAGACGATATCATCACCTAAGCTGATGTTACCTAATCCAACAAACTCATCAGGTCCAATATCAGGAGTAGACGATCGCATTTCACCATCAATGTCATACATCGGGGCAATGCTAGGATCACCCGCACCATCTAGAGATGAGTTACATGCGTGGCAGTCAGTTAGACCAGTAGTGCTATTTCCAACGTCATAAAGCCCAGGATTGTTTTCAGCTGAGTTTGCATCATATCCAGCACGATTTTGCCAGTCTGCTAAGCTTAAATAACCAACTCCGTTGTAGTACCCCTTGATGAAACCTGTGGAGTAGAGGCTGTTGTTATCTGATTTAATAACTGCAGATGTTGGTTGGTAGCGAACTGATGCACCAGCTCCATAGTTACCCAAGATATTATTGGATACAGTATTTGCACCACCTTCATTCACATAAAGTGCATAAGAATCGAAGCTATTACCTCTTATGGAAATGGCATTGTTGGCAACCTCCATGAATGAACAGTAATAAGCATAGATTCCATAGAAGTACTGTGTACTAGATGACCATGATTGTCCAAGACTGATACAGTTGTTCTTGATCTCAGTTCGTTGGTTTGCTTTTGCGCTACACTGATAAGCGTAAACACCTTGCCGTGGCCATTGGAATACACCTGGGTGAATGGTGTTGTTGTTAAACTTAAATCCATCGCTTCCATAATAGATGTAGAAACCATATCCAAAAGTATATGCGGACTTAGACATCATAGAGTTCCCAGTAATTTCTGGAGAAACTGGGTAGTTCATATAAAGTCCCATGTAGTACTGGTCTCTAAATTCGTTGCCATCTACAATGTTATCTGCACTTCCTTGACCTCTAAACTGGAGACCATATGAACCACCTTCGATGATGTTATCATAGAATCTATTTCCCGTGAAGGTTTCACCATAATTTGGTGGATTGTAGTCAGAAACTACGGCAGAGTATGTAGTACTAGACATATAATTCGCCATGTCCCATCCTTGGAAGTGACAATTGATGAAGGTGTTGTAATTGGCGTTTGAACCAAGGAAAAGAGCTGTGTTATAAGAACTATTTGCTCTTGCATGCACCTTAATATTGTCAAAGATGTAGTACGAAGCATCGTTGTTCATTCGTACCACCCAATTATTGTTAGAACCTGTAGGGGTGTAGTAAATTTCAGCTTGACCTCCACTTTGACCATCTTTTGTTTTAAAGATGATAGGTGCAGTCCAACTCATATTGATGAGTGGGCTGAGCTCAATCTGTTCGTTCGAGCTCATGGTGTCGTCAACCAAAAAGTAAGTAGTGTCACAAACAGCACCAATACTGTCGATGAAATTAACCGCATCTCCGAATGAAGGGAAATCATTTGCACCACCCGTAGTATCACCTATGGTATATGTGCCGCTCATACCAGTTCCAATGATAACGCGAATTGTGTCATCAAAAGAAAGGCTATCCGAAACTCCGTTGGGTTCGTAACACCAAACATCAACTGTATCACCAACAGCGAAACCGCTAGCAAAACCCATCGTGTAAATATTCAGAGGAGCTGAAACTGAAGCGAAAGGTGCCAGATTACCAGTCCATGGAACATTACTAAAAGGTAATACTGTTCTACTACCAGTTGTATAGGTAATAATTTCACCACCAAATTTGAGTGAAGTCAAGTTGCCCTTACCGAAGTTCGTAAAGCTCACATCAACATCCCGAACAGAACTACAAACAATCTGTGAAGGAGAATTAACTTCATCCAAGGCAGCTGAGTTCTGATAGTCTACCACGAAAATCCCGTAGTCTTCATATTCTCCAGCCCAGTTACTTCTGGTTGAACCGCAATAATTGAAATTATTTGAATAACCAGTTCCAATTCTCATACGCTTCATACCTGGTGTAGCAGATGCTGGAGGAGTAACTGTGATAGTCCTTGTCGAAGATCCAGAACCAGAATACCAAGTACCACTGTACATATCCTCACCCGGATCGGTAAAGTCACCATCTCCGTTCCAGTCTATCCATCCATCACCATACCAATTGCTTGTAATGGTAACATTGAAATTCTGGGCTTTCGTAATGTAAGCGGTATGCGAACTTGAATAGTCCGTATACGCTGCCTGAATGCCGGTTGGGTTCGAAAATCCCAGGGCTGCATTCGAAACAGTAACATTACTGATTCCATCCCAGGTAGAGCTAAGGCCAGATGGCGTGCAATACTGAGCACTTGCATTCGACGCTAGCAGAGCAAAGGCGGTGATAAAAAATGTAGCTATTATTCTCATCTTCTTGAAATTTGGTGTTTTGTTCTATTACTTGATGGTAATTTTTTCTATAGCGGTGTAAGACTCACCTTGAACGCGTACCAAGTACACTCCAGTGGCTACATTGCCAAGATCAATATTTAATTCGGTGACACCTGAGTTTTCAACCTCAATATCAAAGACGACTTTGCCATCAAGTGCCACAACTGTAACGTTCAATTCTTTGTCATCAACACCGTTGATGGAAAGATCAAACACTCCACTGTTTGGATTAGGGAACACGCTCATGCCGTTAAGACCGGCTAGTTCTTCAGATCCTGTAAGATTAGCAATTGTGATTTTCTGAGTCATCACGTCCATACCACAATCGTTTTCGATGTACTGTGTTACTGTATACGTTCCAGCAGCTAAGTACACATGTGATGGGCTGGCAGCGTAAGAAGTGTCGCCATCACCGAATGTCCACATATATGATTTAGCATCGCTAGAAAGATCAGTAAAGCTTACTGAGAAGTACTTCTGGAAGTAAGTGAAATCAGCTATTGGGTCTATTACAACATCAACAATAATTTCATCAATGCTTGTACAAGACATATTGTCTGTGTAGTTCACTCGGTAAGTTCCAGATTGGTTTACGAAGATTACGGGTCCGGATTGTCCTGTAGGACTCCAGAAGTAATTCCCTGCTCCAACGTTTGCATTTACAACGTAAGTGCTACCCTCACAGAAAGCTGTATCAGCTGGAAGATCTAAACCACGTGATTGTGTAACCGCAATAGTGTCAGTTGAAATACAACCAATGTTGTCTGTTACCTCAACAGCATAGATACCTCTACCTGAGATGTTCAACATCTTACTAGTAGCACCAGTAGACCACATGTACGTGGCACCTACACCATTTGAAGAAGCTATTCCAGCATTAGCTGAGAATGACTCTCCAGCACAAAGGTGCGTGTCATTAATAAGCTCAACTGGTTCAGGCCATTCAACAACGATTGAATCGATTGCTTGCCCACATGTATTAGCTACAAAAGCTTTGTACGTTCCTGGAGAGGAAACAGAGAAGTTGTTGCCTTGCTGGAAGTTATTCCAGATAGCAAAAGTTCCACTGTTTAAGCTAGCAGTAAGATTAAGTACGTCACCTTTACAGATTGTAGTATCATTTGGTAAGTTGAAATTGCTTGGAGCAGTGAATTCGTCAGCTCCAATATCAGGAGTATTAGAATCTCTCATCTCACCTTCAAAGTCATACATCACACCGCTAGCAATTCCACGACCGTCAAGACTGTCTGAACAGACTCTTAAATCTGACATTGAGTAGAAACCTGGATTGTCGCTCACAGAGTTTTGATCTAGACCTGAAGCATTTTGCCATGCGCTAAAGCTACTGATCGCGGCATTGAAGTATCCAAGGTTGTTACCTGCAGCGTAAATGTCGTTGTAGTTTGAGTTAGTAACGCTGAACGTACCAGATACATAAAGACCATATCCACTACCCATGTTGGCGAAAATGTTGTTCCACATTTCGTTACCACCACCATTAGAGATATATGTACTACTCGCCCCAGTGCTCGTACCTTCAGTTACGAAGGTGTTGTGGTTCAACTTCATAAAGCTCGAGTTGGTTGCATAGAAAGCATACAAACTATTCGTGTTCGAAGTGTACCCGAGTTTCACGATGTTGTTTTCAAACTGTGCAGGGAAGTTTGATGTACCTGAGAGAGATGTGTTATAAAATCCATAACGTGGCCAATCCACGCTAGACATGATATTGTTCTCACTAACATAGATACGACCGAATACATTGTTTTGATACAAGCCATAACCATTGGTATAACTCGCATTTGAACTGATTTCGTTCATATTAAACTTAAGTCCATCAACGTTACGTACATGCGCTCCCATATAGTAGGAGTTGAGGAACTCGTTGTTCTCCAATACTAAGTTGGAAATTGGAGCATTAGTTCCAGAACCTGAAACATAGACTCCATAAGATCCACCGCTGATTCTAGAATCAGTGATACTAACGTTATCACGCTCTCCAGTAATATAGACTACTGACGAATTCGAAGAAGTACCCGTTCCAGTTGAACGTAGTTTAGAACCTGATACCCAAATGTTATCACCGTCTCCCATTGCATTGAGGGCGTGACGACCACCTGAACCAACTAGTGTAAGGTTTTCAATAATAACGTTACCGGAATTGTCTAGATTAATTGCCCCATTCGAGCCACTAGCCTGATTGATGGTAACTGAATCCGCATCTCCTGCTATGCTTCGGATAACTACCGGAGTCATAGTTGATGAACCAACCATATCAGGTATGGTCATTCCTTCGTATGTTCCTGAAGCAACATTGAAGAAAACAGTGTCGCAGATTGCTCCTACACTGTCAAGTAGTGATTGAGCATGTCGAAGACTTGCATAGTCATAAGTTCCAACTGAAGTATCTCCAACAGTGAAAACACCGGTAAGACCATCCGTTAGGAAGATCGAAAGAGTATCGTCATTGGGGATAGAGTCATTCACACCATTTGGACCAGAAACCCAAAGGGTAAGTGTATCTCCATTTGAGAAACCACCACTTACTGTACCTGCGTTAAAGCTTGCAGATGAAGCTGTGGCGACACCACCTGAAGGAGCATATTGGAATGTAGTAAGTGGTGTTGACCCTCCACCTAAGTGATAAATCATCCCGTCTACGTTAAATGAATCCAAGGTTGCAGTTCCAACATTCAAAATGCTGATGTCGTAGTCCGTAACCAAACCACAAAGTGGAGTAGTAGGATTGTCAATGCTCACTAAACTCACAGAGTTTTGAGGAACCTTGAACTCATCCATTCCTGGGTCAGGATTAAGAGGATCACGTGCTTCACCATCAAAATCTTCTGGAACGATTGATACTGCCGCAGAACCGATGTCGTTTACAAATTTGTCATAGAAGACGTGTAAATCGCTAGTGCTGAAGAAATCTACTTTATGATCAATGCTATTTGCATCATTCGCCGCACCTGAAGCTTGTAATGCAGCTAGATTAGACCGGCCTCCTTGTGAGTACCCAAGGAACCCACCATTAGAATGATAGACGTTGTTATCTCGAATCGCGAATGAGTTGACGGATTGAGCGTAAACCGCATATCCTGTCCCGTTATTCTGCAAAATATTGTTTCGAAGGAAAGTGCTTGAGTTGTTGCTACCATAACCATAAATAGCCGTCGACTGCGCATTTACACTGTTAAGCACTATTGTGTTATGAAGGATTTCAACAGGTTCGGAGTTTCCATAAGCAACTTCCATCCCATAAACTCTCGCACCTGTAATAGCGGTTTGATTGATGATGTTGTTACGAATAATGGTTGGGTTAGCCGTGGTTCCTCCAGGATAACGAATACGCATTCCGTAGGTCGTTCCACCTCCATTTTCTAATGTAATCTCGTTGTTTTCGATGATTGTTCGTTTGTTGTAATTCGAATAAAATGCATAAGCGTAACCACCACCGCTGATGGTTATCTTGTTATTCGAAAGATCACAGTCGTCGCCGAAGTATGTGTACAAACCATACATGTAGTTATTTCCAACTACAACGTCAATTGTGTTGTTTGTAAACACAACTTCTGATGAACGATAGATGTAATTGACATAACCATACTTGTTGGTTGCAGTCAATTCAAAGGTGTTTCCATCCAAATAAGCACGCGCACCATAGTATAAGTAGTTCATCTGAACATAGTTCACATAAGATAAATCAGTAAAGTGGTTGTCTGTCATCGTTACATCATCCGTGTAATACATGTAGTTCCACCGATAGTATTGGTTGGTGTATGTATTGTTTGAGATAGTCCAGTGATGGTTTCTCTGTGAATTAGAACCATAAGCATAAACGGCATAGGTACCATTCGTGAAAACGTTGTTGTGCAAGGTGATGTAATCACTGTGGTCAGCTGTACTAGTTGACATATAAATCAAAGAGTAAGACTGTGAAGTTGAATTGTAAGTAGGTTTAGAAATCTTACAGTTCTGAATAGTAATGTTATCGTTGATGTCCTGAAGGTAAACTACATCAGAGTAGGGGGAAGTTGTTTTGATATCAAAACCGTCCAGTGTAATCCAAGAGGCATCATCAAATTCTACTGGGTTACCTCCATTCGTAAGAATTGGTTCAGTAACGTTACCAGGCTTAGATCTGAAAATGATCGGAGAATAAGGTCCTGCTCCAATTACTCCACGGAATTCAATAAATCCATTGTAAGTTCCAGAAACAACATCCATAAAGACAGTGTCACATACCTGACGAGCAACCAAATCATTCATCGCTGCAGAGAAACTTGTATAGTCTCCACCACCTGATGGGTCAATGGTAAATACACCGCTCATAGCTGGTGAAAGGTTCTGCGTGGCCATTGCATTATTGGTGGCATCACCATCAACTACACCGTTAGGATAATAGGCCCTTGCATTAACTGCATACGTATTACCTGAAGTAGCAGTGTACTGACCAAGGGTAACTATAGTATCACCTCCTGCAGGGACACTCAAACCAGTAAGAGTGTCAGGTCCGTAGGATGTTCCACCAAATGAACCGTCGATTACAACAGAAGTCAAAGTGTTTGTACCATAATTTTCAACTACAATTTCCAGGTCATTTGTTCCAGAACAAATAGTAGGTACTTTTAAAGCGCTTACACCAGCATCGTTTGCAGGTGGTAGAAGGAATTCGATTGCGTAGTCTTCATACTCACCGCCATATGACGAAAAGAGACTACCACAAGGACCAATACGTGGAGGATTTCCATCGTAGCCGCAACCTATTCGCATTCTGGACGTTCCTGTAACAGCTGAATAGGGCACAGTTACGGTGTGGTTTGACTGTCCACCAAAAGAACTAGTTGTTTTGTATATGTATAGATTGAGGTCTTCGCCTGGATCTGTGAAGTCACCATCACCATTAAAATCAATCCAAGCATTTCCTTGCCAAGAATTTGTAATCTGAAGCGTAAAGGAGGCCCCTTTTTTCACAGATACTTTTCGAGTGGCAGAGTAGTTAGTGTATCGTGCCCCAATACTTGAAGATTGAACGAAGTTGGTCACACCACCCGTGGTTGCGACTCTTTGAATTCCGTCCCAAGTAGAACTCAATCCCGTGGGAACACAATACTGTGCATTTAGTTGCGTTGAAAGAAATATTCCAACAAAAAGAGCCGCAAGCGACGTAAAGAAGTTTTTCATAACCTCAAAATTAGATTTGTAAATTACTGGTTTGCTTATTATTAAGTCTTTTAATCCCCTTTTGGTCCTTGACCAGAGCCTCCAAATTTAGAAATTCTGGCTTCCCTACCAAATAAAATTCAGACGCCAACACGCAGCTAGGTTGTCAGAAGTTGGGTAGGAGCTTAACTTTTTTTTAGTTTTTTAATAATTTGAGCTGATCGTCGTTGTTCGCAACAACATAGAAAGAACTTCCGTCGGCCAACTTTCCTTTCTCAACATCTTTCACATCACCTGGAGTAAAGTATCCGCTTTGGTTTACCGGAAGCCATTTAAAGTCGCCCTTTCCATTTCCTTTTAACATGCCTCCTATACTGGCATCGTTCCGAGTTGTTTCAACCTCGGCGCTGAATAAGTTTCCAGAGTAAACAATGTCGAGATTGCCATCTCCATCGAAATCTCCAGAGTTTATACTCGTAATGCTAGAGATCTGAGTCATACGAGGAAGTTTTCGAATTTCGAATTGACCGTCTCCTTTATTCTCTAGGTAGATTGAAGCAAAGTTGGTCGCAGCATAATGTAAAGCCTTCTCTAGCTTTCCCCCATATACGTCATCCAAGGAAGCCGCACCGAACTCGTCGTACGACTTGAACTTCTTCTTAATAAAAGGCATTTGTTGCGAAGAACAGGTTCTTCCACGAACAGGGTAACAGGTTCCTCCATTATAATAGCCCAACACAATATCTAAGTTCCCGCTGTTGTCGAAGTCGTGGCAATAGATATGAAAGGGTTCGTCGAAAGAAGCTTTGTATTTATAGTTCTCTCCAAGATTCCCTAAAATAATGTCTTGGTCTCCATCTGAGTCAAAGTCATTCATGTGAATCGAAGACCACCATCCAATTTGTTTGGCAAGAACATCGTTGTCGAGAATTTCAAAACGATCTCCTTTGTTCATGTAGAAATTTATGGAGGTCCATTCTCCAACTAGGAGTAAGTCCAATTTATTATCCTGATCGATGTCTACCCATTCCGCATCGGTTACCAAACCCGCTTTTCGCAAGTCTGGAGCAAATTTGTCGGTTATATCGCTGAACTTGCCTTCATCGTTCTGAAGAATGTAGGATACTGGGGAGAAGGGGTAAGTTCCGGGGATAAGTCGTCCACCGACAAAAAGGTCTAAATCGCCATCGCCATCGAAATCACCAGCTTCTACTTCCTTCCCACTTGTAGGCATGCTCGGAAGTGACTCCCAGTTCACCTGGAAATCGCCTTGGCCATTATTTACATACAAGCGATCCTGGAGCTCTGGAGATTGTGGGTGGAATTCGTTTCCTCCACTAACAACATATAAATCCTGATCACCATCGTTGTCTGCATCAAAGAACAAGGCATCCAAATCTTCTCGATTTTTTTCTTTTACTCATGGTTGAGATTCGGCCATTTTGAATTTGCCATTCTTGGTTTGAACATAAAGGGCTCCTGATTGACCAGCCGCACCTCCCACAAAAAAGT
>CAXAIH010000041.1:0-10905 GCA_963968755.1 uncultured Flavobacteriales bacterium | reverse complement strand
ACAGATGGTTCCTTTTCCAGTGCACGACATAGAAACTGCTCCATCACCGAAGTATTCAACGACTGCTCCAGTTCCACCTTTTACGGTTAAGATTCCTGCAACTTTTAGAATGACATCTTTTGCTGATGTCCACCCGTTCATTTTTCCAGTGAGCTTAACACCGATGAGTTTAGGGAATTTCAATTCCCAAGCCATTCCAGCCATTACATCAACCGCGTCAGCGCCTCCAACTCCTACGGCTACCATGCCCAATCCACCTGCGTTAACTGTGTGTGAGTCAGTTCCGATCATCATTCCACCTGGGAAAGCATAGTTCTCGAGAACTACTTGGTGGATGATTCCTGCTCCTGGTTTCCAGAAACCAATACCGTATTTGTCTGAAACAGATTCAAGGAAGTTGAAGACTTCGTTGTTCTTGTTCATTGCGTCTTGGAGATCCTTATCAGCGCCAATTCTCGCTTGAATCAAGTGATCGGCGTGAACTGTGGAAGGAACGGCAGCTTTGGTTCGCCCAGCTTGCATAAACTGAAGCAAAGCCATCTGTGCTGTAGCATCTTGCATCGCAACACGGTCTGGTGCGAAATCAACATAAGAGCCTCCTCTTTCATAAACTTCCTTGGCATTCCCATCCCACAGGTGGGTGTAAAGGATCTTTTCTGAAAGGCTCAATGGACGGTTAAGAATCTTCCGAGCAGCCTCGATGCGCTCCGGATATCTTGCATAAACCTCTTTTATCATTTCAATGTCAAACGCCATGTGTCTCGAGTTATCTTTGGTTCGAATATGCTTACAGGGCGGCAAATTTAATCATTTGAACAGCGTCTGTCGCATTGAAATAGACCTTTGATCGTGAAGAAGAAGCTTTGGAAAGAAAATTTGAACATCGCCCTTAGGGCAATTCGCACTCAGGTACTTCGTACAGTCCTAACAGTGCTAATTATTGGTGTTGGAATTTCGGCCATGGTGGGAATTCTCACGGCCATTGATGCTTTGAAGGTAAGTATCAATTCGGAGTTTTCTCGCATGGGTTCCAATACCTTCACCATTCGGTCCAAGAGTAATTCTGTGCGATCTGGAAATCGTGGAGGCTCAGCAAAAGCTTATCGAGGCATCGATTATTACGAGGCAATGGAATTTACTGAGCGCTATGATTTTCCTTCTGTGAAATCCGTCTCAGCGATTTTGAGCTTTAATGCAACCATTTCACATCGCGCTGAAAAAACAAACCCGAATGTTCAAGTTTGGGGAAGTGATGAAAACTACTTGGTGACTTCAGGCTACCGACTTCAAGAAGGGCGGAATTTCATGCCTTCAGAAATCAAGGGAGCCCGACGCTTGGCAATCATTGGATCAGAGATAGAGGATAAATTGTTTCCGAACTCAAGTGCCTTAGGAAAGGGAATAAGTGTGCGCGGTCAGCGCTTTCAAGTGATTGGAATTTTGGAAGAAAAGGGTTCTAGTATAGGCTTCAGCGGGGATCGCCAGGTGGTTATTCCGGTGAGTGCCGTTCGCCAAATGCCCAGTGATAGGCCGATGTCTTACACGGCAAGTATTACGGTGAACAGTCCTGAGGCGCTCTTCACTGCTACAAATGAAGCAAAGTCGCTCATGCGAGTGATTCGTCAAGTTCCTCTCGGGGGTGATGAGGATTTTGAAATTCGTAGAAGCGACAGCATTGCGAGTCGATTGATTGAGAACATAAGTTTTGTGACCATTGCGGCCACCATCATTGGGATCATCACCTTGCTTGGAGCAGCCATTGGTTTGATGAACATCATGTTGGTTTCGGTTACTGAGAGAACGCGTGAAATTGGTATTCGAAAAGCGATAGGAGCTAGCGCCAATATGATTCGATTTCAGTTTTTGACTGAGGCTGTGTTGGTGTGTCAGCTTGGCGGTCTTCTTGGTATCCTTTTGGGAATTGGAATTGGGAATATTCTCTCCTTTGTTCTAGGAGTGAGTTTTATTATTCCGTGGCTTTGGATTCTGCTTGGAGTGAGCCTTTGTTTTATGGTAGGAGTTCTTGCTGGTTACTATCCAGCAAACAAGGCATCTAAGTTCGATCCAATAGAGGCACTGCGATATGAATAGGTCTCCAGTTGAATCGTTTTCCGATAAAGAAGCGGAACTGACCTGCTTCATTTCTCACTTCGTAAGCATTTGAATTCACCAATACTCGATTTACAAATATCCCAGATATTCCGGCGAAGAATGCTTTGTGGTTATAGCCAAGAGAAAGGCGTGTGTTCGAGCGACTGGATAGATTAAGCGAATTCACGTTTTCGCCATTCAGACGTTCAAGGGTAGAAGATTGAGCGCTTAAGCCAAGAAAGAAAGATAAGGTGCCATACAGACCGCCTTTATGTGTGAGGGTTCCGGCGTAGCCGGCACCACCTCCCAAAAACCTGAAGTTTCCTCCTCGTAGCTGTTTGGTGTTCCCAATCAAATCCTCAACGAGAATGGTTTGCAGACCAAGCACAGATCGAACATCTGTTACACCCGCAAACGCGCCAAAGATAAGGGAGCCAGCAGATCTTTTCTGCTCTTCATTTTGTGTGAAAGCCGCTCGGTAGGAAAACTTTTCGTTGTTCTGGACATAGAACCAATTGAATTCGAGGTGATTGGTGTTGATGTCGGGTCGTAAAGGATAATGTACACGATCCCAATCCACACCAAGTTCATCGGGGTTATTGAGGTAAAAGCCGGAATAACGGCTTATGTTGACATCAAAACCATATTTACGTCCAAAGCTAAACAGCTGGAGGTCCAATTTTTTGGTTTCACCCAGGGTCTCAACATTTCGCGATCTGTTTGGATTCACCACCACAGCTACCCCAAGCCATTTATAGTTGAAGCCAAAGCCTAAATCCGTCTGTTCATTTGGGTAGAAGCTGTGGGTGAGGTCTCGAAGTTTTTCGGTAATGTGTAGTCGGGTATACTTCTGAATTGTGAAGAGCTTGAAGGTGTATTGTTGCGTGAAGTCTTTGATGTAGTTGCTATCGACTTCATTCTTGGATGCGAATGCAGCAGGAAGAAAATAAGTTACCAAAAGAGTAAGGGCAAGGAGCCGCTGCATCGCGCAAAAGTAGAAAACCCCAGTTCGTGATTTACGGACTGGGGTTGTATACTAATAACAGCGTAATGTTACTTCTTGTCTTCCTCTACTTCTTCGAAGTCTACATCAGTAACTTCTTCTTCGGAAGAATCAGCTGAAGCTTCTGGGCCAGCGCCTCCTTCTGCTTCAGCGGCTTGCTGTGCTGCATACATTTCTTGAGAAGCGGCTTGGAAAGCAGTGTTCAGCTTTTCCGTTCCAGCATCGATTGCTTCGATGTTCTCAGATTTGTGAGCTTCTTTTAATTCTGCAAGCGCAGTATCAATAGGCTCTTTTTTCTCTGCAGGAATCTTATCTCCAAACTCAGACAATTGCTTTTCGGTTTGAAAGATTAGATTGTCCGCCGCATTCATTTTGTCCACTTTTTCGCGTGCTTTAGTATCTCCTTCAGCATTTGCTTCAGCTTCTTTTTTCATGCGGTCGATTTCCTCTTCTGATAATCCAGTAGAAGCTTCAATTCGAATGCTCTGTTCTTTGTTTGTCGCTTTGTCTTTAGCAGCAACATTCAAAATCCCATTCGCGTCGATGTCAAAAGTCACTTCAACTTGAGGCACACCTCTTGGTGCTGGCGGTATGCCATCTAGGTGGAAACGCCCAATGCTTCTGTTGTCATTCGCCATAGGCCGCTCTCCTTGAAGAACATGAATTTCAACAGACGGCTGATTGTCGCTCGCGGTTGAGAAAACTTCTGATTTCTTCGTAGGAATCGTTGTATTGGATTCAATCAAGCGAGTAAATACACCGCCCATGGTCTCGATACCAAGTGAAAGGGGCGTTACGTCCAATAGAAGTACGTCCTTCACCTCACCTGTAAGAACACCTCCTTGAATGGCAGCTCCAACAGCTACAACTTCATCAGGGTTAACACCTTTTGAAGGTTCTTTACCAAAGAATGCTTTCACAGCGTCCTGAACGGCTGGGATTCGTGTAGAACCACCAACCAAGATTACTTCGTCGATATCGCTCTTGCTATAGGCAGCATTCTTCAAGGCAGACTTACAAGGGTCAATTGATCTTTTAATTAATGAATCAGCAAGCTGTTCAAATTTCGCTCGGCTCAGGCTGCGAACCAAGTGCTTTGGCACTCCGTCAACTGGCATGATATAAGGTAAGTTGATTTCTGTGCTTGTTGTGCTCGACAATTCAATCTTCGCTTTTTCAGCCGCTTCTTTCAAGCGCTGTAAAGCCATAGGATCTTTGGTCAAGTCAAGACCTTCATCCTTTTTGAACTCATCAGCTAACCAATCGATGATTACGTTGTCAAAATCATCTCCACCAAGGTGTGTATCACCGTCGGTAGACTTCACTTCAAAAACGCCGTCTCCCAACTCAAGAATAGAAACGTCATGCGTTCCACCACCCAAGTCAAAAACAACAATTTTCAAATCTTGCCCTTTCTTCTCCAAGCCATAGGCAAGTGAAGCAGCAGTAGGTTCGTTGATGATTCGTTTTACAGTAAGTCCTGCGATTTCACCAGCTTCTTTTGTGGCTTGACGTTGTGAGTCATTAAAGTATGCCGGTACTGTGACAACAGCTTCAGTAACTTCTTGACCGAGATAGTCTTCAGCCGTTTTCTTCATTTTTTGAAGAACCATGGCAGAGATCTCTTGAGGTGTGTACAGTCGATCGTCAATTTTTACTTTAGGAAGGCTACCATCTTTAACCACCTTATAGCTCAAGCGTTTTCTTTCGTTCGAAGCCTCGTCAAAGGTTATTCCCATCAATCGTTTGATGGAGTAAATGGTTTTTTCAGGATTGGTGATGGCTTGACGTTTTGCTGGATCTCCAACTTTACGTTCGCCACCTTCAATAAATCCAACGACGGACGGAGTTGTTCTCTTTCCTTCGCTGTTTGGGATTACAACCGGCTCGTTACCTTCCATTACGGCAACACATGAGTTGGTTGTACCAAGGTCGATTCCAATTATTTTGCTCATTTCTGTTTCGTTTGTTTCTAATACTTCGAAGCTATTTTGACAATCTATGTGCCATCGCCGATGTCTGCTTAAAAACGGACAAATGTGTCAGAAGTACCGGAAGGAGTTGTCAGAAATGGATGGCTTTTGTGACAGCCTGTCAGAAACATGAATTAGGAACTCCGGTTCCTACCGTGGAGTTGCAGAAGCCTTTTGCTCCAGCCCCGGATCCTAATACTCCGCTAACCATTTCTTCAATGGTGCCTTTTGAAAGACGAATTTCAGAGTTGACTTCACGCTTAGAGAATAACATGCGCATACGAGAGGAGAAAATCCCGTAGCCACCAACTACATTGGAGTACTCTGGTTTTTCCTGATTCAAATCGCCGCTAGGTTCATTCACCTCCATATATACATGAAGATCTTCTCCAGCAATGGTTACTTCAAAGTCCATGTCTTCAGGAATTCGTCGAACCAATCCTGGTGTCTCATCAAAGTCTGGTACAAAAAGGCTGATTGCATCGAAGAATTGACTGCCGGTGAAAAAGAAACGCTCTTCTTTTGGTGCGTAGGCATTTTCAACAATTTCAGTCCCTAGGTCGAAGCTTATTTCTTTCGGTTGTTCGACGAGGTTTCCATTTTGGGCAACAACATCTATATATTTAAAGATGGCGCGAATTTGAACGCGCTTTGAGTTCACCGGGGGGACAATGTGAATCTCATGACCACCCAAGATGGTATCGCTGTCAGCAAACCGCAGGCCTGTCGCCTTTAAACGAGCCCAGTCAGTAGTTCTGAATAATTCGGCGAAGCTGACGAGTTCCGTTTCAGCCGTAGCGATTTTCTCACCATTGTTGACATCCAAAATCAACTTGTAGGTTGAGGTAGAGGAGAGCTGGTTATCTACAAACTGATAGATTGTTTGACTTGGATAATAAAATAGTCCAGAGTCTTTATTCGTCACTTCAACTGCTTCAAGAAGGTAGTCTCGCTCCTTGTTGCCATATTGGCTCCATCGCTCAATGATGACATTTACGTTCTGGAATTCCGAAGAATCACGAACCATGGCCATCTCCCTGGCATCCATTTCGCCCAAGAAAGTCTTATTGATCTTGATTTGATGCACGGAGTCTGTGACATCGATTAAGCCATAAATAATCGGAACAGCCTGGTAATCAGCGTTTACATTCACATCTGTTTCGCATGAAGCAAAACACAAAAGCGATGATATAAAGAGGATACTAGTTCTCGACCTTTTCATAGCGACGCGAATATAAGCATGAGGTACAATGCCCGAAAGATTAAATTTGTCAAATGTATAATGCTGACTGCGCCAAAAGAGTTCTATTACACAAGAGGCAAGGGGGAGCGATTAAAAGGTATTATGTCGACTAAGCACAGACCTGTAAGCAGCGAGGCGAAGAAAGTTACCACGCACGTACTTAAAGCAATGAAGTCCGAAGGAGAGAAGATTTCTATGCTCACTGCATACGACTACTCCATGGCCAAGATTGTTGACGCTGCGGGAATCGATGTGATTCTTGTTGGTGATTCTGCTTCCAACGTAATGGCTGGGCACGAAACGACACTTCCAATTACGCTCAACGAAATGATCTATCACGCTGCCTCTGTTATTCGAGGAGTGAGCAATGCGCTGGTTGTGGTCGATCTACCTTTTGGTAGTTATCAAGGGAATTCTAAAGAGGCGCTTTCCTCTGCCATTCGAATTATGAAGGAATCGGGAGCACATGCGGTTAAGCTAGAAGGTGGGAAGGAAGTGATTGAGTCCGTGCATAGAATTATTTCAGCAGGTATACCCGTTATGGGTCACCTCGGACTAACTCCTCAGTCCATTTACAAGTTCGGTACCTATGCGGTACGAGCAAAAAATGATGATGAGGCGGAAAAATTAAAGCAAGACGCATTGTTGCTTGAAGAAGCTGGATGCTTTGCCATTGTTCTTGAAAAGGTGCCAGCTGATCTAGCAGAAGAAGTAAGTAAGTCCCTGAGTATTCCTGTAATTGGTATAGGCGCTGGTGGAAGAGTAGATGGCCAAGTGCTTGTACTGCATGATATGCTTGGAATTAATCAAGATTTTTCGCCACGTTTCTTGAGAAGGTATCACAGTTTGTTTGATGAAATAGAAGGAGCTGTTAAGACCTATATCAGCGATGTAAAAACACAAGATTTCCCGAACGAAGGAGAGCAGTACTAGTGTTTAGGCCCCAAATCATTTTTGAAGACAACCATTTATTGGTCATCAATAAACGAGCGGGTGAACTCGCTCAAAGGGATGATGAAGGCGCAGACTCGATTCTAGAGTTTTACAAAGCCTACCTAAAGAACAAGTACAAGAAGACAGGCAATGTCTATCTCGGATTGCCTCACCGTTTGGATCGACCTACTTCGGGAATTTTGGTTCTTTCGAAAACCTCCAAGGCCATGACGCGTTTGAGTCAATTGTTTCAAACACGGGATCTCGAGAAAACCTATTTGGCAGTGGTTGGAAATAGACCTGATCCAGAGAGTGGAACCTTGAAGCATTATCTCCGGAAAAACCCAAAACAAAACAAGTCCGTCCCTTTAAATCAAGGTTCAAAAGGAGCCAAGGAGGCCCGGCTTTCCTACTCTTTATTGGCAAGTTCAGATCGCTACCATTTACTTTCCGTAGATCTTCAAACCGGACGACATCATCAGATTCGATGTCAATTGTCTTTGATTGGCTGTCCGATCAAGGGAGATTTAAAGTATGGTTCGCCACGAAGTAATCCAGATGGTTCGCTGCATCTACATGCGTATGAGATAAGTTTGACCCATCCTGTGAAGAAGGATAAAATGACATTTCGCGCTCCACTTCCAAACGAAACCATTTGGAACGTTTTTAAAGAATATCTCTAGAATCGCGAGGATTTACCTCTACGCTTGAAAGGGTATAAACCATCCTGTCGTCTGGGGCCTCTGTTTTTCTTCTTCATAACATAGGTAAGGGAGGCCATTGCTGTGAGATACGCATCGTTGTTGGTGGGATTTTTTCTTATTGCGCCTTTTACAGTCCAGTTTGGATTCCCACCGCTTGATTTATCTGCAAGGGCAGCGGCAGCGTCGCCGGCCATTGCTCTCAGCTTAACGTTGTCGTAATAGAAAGTGCTTACATCGTCGAGGTAATAAGTAAGTGTGAAGCGGTAAGATAAGTCTACTCCCATTTTTAAGGTATTGCTCAGAGCTATGTTTACCCCGAAGCCCACGGGCATACCAATCATAATTCTTGAGTACTTCTTTTTGGGTTCGCCGGGAAGTCCTTGGCCTTCTGTACCTAAAGGTTGAAGCGCTACACCATCTGCCTTTGGATTAAAGTAGAACCCTGCAATACCGGCTGCGGCGTATACATCCCAGCGCTGTGGTTTCATCCCGGAAGCTCCTTTAATTCGATAGAGATCTCCAGGTTGAGTTCTCAAAATATAATATTCATAATGCGCGGAAACCTCGTAGATTCTTGATTCGAAGCTTAAGTTTCTTTAGGAGCGTTCGGGGTTTCCCGTTAGGGCGTCGCTTCTGGATACTTTGCCATAATACCCCTGAAATCGGGCGCTCATCTGTCTGTTGAAATGATAGCGAAAGCCACCACTGTAGGAGAGTTTAGATTAGGAAATTACTAGATCTAGAATGAAATACTTTTCCCCCAATCCATCTAAGCCACCAAGCTCACCGAGGTAGTTGCTGAAGCCAACAAGACCAAATACTTCTTTTCGGTAGTTCTTCCACCCGCTCTGGCGATTGAAAAATTGAGCGTGTCCTAACTCAGGTAGGAGCAACACAAGTGCCCAAAATATGTGCGTTTTTAGCTTCATTCTTTTTACAAGCGAAAGCGTGCTTGTCCACAAATTTAAAACTTGGGATTAAATCGACGCTAATGGTACATCTCAAACAAATTGTAAGAGACTTGTCCCGTGAACGTGAAAAAGGCATCCATAGTTTCTGGATTTCCACGAATGGCATCTGTAGTCGTCCATCCGGGAATTTCACCTGTAGAGGGGTCGGCTAGGTCAGCTGCAAGGTCTCCCCTCTGAGCGCGCAATAAATCGTTATCGTAATAGCGGTCGCTTGTATCGTCTAGGTAATCGGTAAAGGTTTTCCGTTACGAAAACATTGCATCAATTTTAAAGCGTCCGTTGATTCTGTATAAAAAGCCTAATCCACTTGGAATTGCTAATGAGTACAAATCGTAAAAGTCTGTCCGCCAGGTAAACCTTGACCTTCGGTTCCTAATGGCTAGAGTTCAGTTCCATCTCTAGTCGGGTTAAAGCTGAAAGCAGAAACTCCGGCGAATATATAGAGGCTTTAAAGGTTGTTTCCTCAAGTCGAAGAACGGAAGAGATAAGAGGGTCTTGAACTTGCTCTTAGAATATTGAATTCAACATGAAGTCCTCCTTCAAATAGATTAGAGGCAAAGCTCAGATTTCGATATTGCCTTTTTGGATAGGTCGTAAGTTCATCTGATGCAGAAATACGAGAGTAGGTAAAAAGAGTTTTGAAAGAGAGATGTTTGTAGAGGTTAAATCGGTAGCCAGTTTCAAAAGACGGCCTTGTCTTAACCAAGTCAACGTCTCTAAAGAAAAGGGTTTTACCGGGGCCATCGCTTCCACCCACCTCACCAACATAGTTGCTCATACCAACCCCGAGAATGATCTCATGGCAGTTGATCTTCTTTCTTCCCGGAATGGTAAAGAACTGACTCAAGCCAAATAGAGGCACGAGAAAGAAAAGTATGAATATGACGGACGCCCTTTTCTTAACAGACTACAAAAATGGGTCAACATCGTATTGTACAATCACGGAATCGAGTTCTTTATTCAAACGGCTATGTTCAATTCTTGCCAAAATGTTCTTTTTCAAATTCGAAGGAGAGACATTCCTTGGGAATTTAAACAGTATTTGTTGCAAATAGAAACTTCGAATCCTTGACACATTAGGAACCTCTGGTCCTAACATTTCAACGGGTTCTGCAAATTTTAGTTTGTCGGCGAGTTTTCTGCAAGCCTGATCCAAAACATCAGCACGTCGCGACTTTAGAACAAGGCGAATCATCCTGAAGAAGGGAGGGTAATGAAACTCCCGTCTCAGCTTGAGCTCACGATCTACGAAGTCTTGAAATGCGGACATCTTTATAAATCTTAGTATCGGATGATCAGGTTCATATGTTTGCAAAAAAACAATTCCTTGCTCACTTCTTCGCCCGGATCGTCCAGCGACTTGCAAAAGTATTTGTAAAGCGCGCTCATGGGCTCTGAAATCGGGAAAATGTAGCATCTGGTCGACCTGCAACACACCGACCACATGAACTTTGTCGAAATCAAGGCCTTTTGTAACCATTTGAGTACCAACTAGTATGTCGGCATCGCCAGCTGAAAAGCGTTCAATGATCTTCTCATATTTGAGTCTGGTTCGTGTAGTGTCGTAATCCATGCGGAGAACTTTAGCCTCGGGAAATAACATTCCAACTACTTGCTCGATCTGTTCCGTGCCGAAGCCTTTGCTCAGTACACTTGGGTCCTTACACCGTTCGCATTGATTCGGAACATCTTTCTGATATCCGCAATAATGACATCGCAATCGAGCAGAGTGCCGATGGTAGGTCAGACTAATATCGCAAGAAGGACATTCAGGTACATGGCCACAATTTTGGCACTGCACGAATGGGGAGTATCCGCGTCGGTTTTGAAACAATATTCCTTGTTCAGAATTGGAAAGTGTTTCTGCTAGGCTGTTGAAGAGAGGCTTGCTCAGAAGTTCTTTCATTTGCTTCTTGCGCTGTTCTTCTTTGAGGTCAACAATTTCGATTTTAGGCAATTTGGAACCACCAAATCGATGCTTTAATTG
>CAXAIH010000040.1:0-11035 GCA_963968755.1 uncultured Flavobacteriales bacterium | reverse complement strand
GCGTGAACTATCATGGCCTCGTTCAGGATCTTGAGCCTTATTTTGAGAATGCACGACTCAGTATCGCTCCTCTGAACTATGGCAGCGGGATGAAGATAAAGGTGGTTGAGAGCCTGTACCGCGGGCTGCCTTGTGTAACTACTGAAATAGGCGCCGAAAGCCTAAACCCAGTCTTTCCTGCATTGTCGATTGCAGAAGACGAGGAGAAGTTTATAAGAGAAGTAGAATACTTGATTGAAGGTCCAGCCTTGGCTTCTGAAAAAGCGCGCAAGGGTCGTGAACTAAGTCGTGCCCACCTCAGCTGGTCGGCCCACTCGAAAGAATTGAAGTCTTACTTGTCTGAACTCTGACTCTTTTCAAAGTCGAGGCAGACAGAGTTGATGCAATAACGCAAACCCGTAGGTTTCGGTCCGTCTTCAAACACATGTCCAAGGTGACCGCCACAATCGCCACAGAGCACTTCCTTTTGAACCATTCCGAAAGAGCGATCTTCAGCTAGAACAACATTTTTTGCAGAGACGATGTCGAAAAAGGCTGGCCAGCCAGAGCCTGAATTGTACTTGGTTTTCGCATCGAATAGAGGGTTGTTACATGCAGAGCAACGATAAATACCATCCTTGGGGTCGTTGTAGATTTCAGTAAACCGCGGTTCGGTTCCTTTCTTACGAAGCACTTCGTATTGATCCGGAGTCAACTCAGATTTCCATTGCTCTTCTGATTTTTCTAGAGGAAAAGTTTGCTCTGTTTGTTCAGTCTTTTCCTGTGATTTTGACATGCTTCCTTGGGTGGAAGCTTGAAGGGAAAAGAGCATTGCTGAAATGATAAAGAGATATCGCATTTGAATGTTTAAGAGTTTAACTACAATTGCCACAGAAAGTTTGTATCACTTGTGCAAAGTACCGTTAAAAAAGCAAAACCGATGCCCCTGGCTTTTCGGATCATACGATCCGTCTTCCCTATGACACAAAGCTTGAGTCCGAGGCTGGCAAATCGATGGGGATACAAGCTACTTATAAGCCCAATCCGAAAACCCTTTCGCCCAAAAGAGCTCATATTGTTAGATAGCGCTACGAAACATGTTTTCATGTGCGCTGAACCGACTTAAAAGCCTACGAATGGGGAAGTGGTGATGACTGTATTTTTCTAGCCCACGGTTGGATGGGAAAAGCAATTCAATGGATAAGGCATACACCGAGGCGATATGACGGTGAACAAAACGTTTACGGATTGCTAGCAAGTCTGATTCCGAGCGCTTTTCAAGCTCATGGGTGTTGGTGATGAAATCACGGCTCATCACTGTGATCGAGCGCGACGTGTTCACGATGACTCCCCAAATTTTACGTGTTTCACATACACGCTCGTAGGAAGAGTTGTTCTTGAAGCCTAAATAGAAGGCTACTGCAGTACATATTAGCGAAATGGGTTGCCATGGAATGATGAGCAAGGGTAAGTCGAAAATATAGAGGAAAGTAGCTGGTATACTGTCGATTATAATGATTAGGAGTTTCCATTTTCTCGACCACATAAGTGATTGTCAAAATGTAAAGCGTTTGCCTGCATGCGTAGGTATTTCTATAAATTTTGCTCTTCCAACTTCTTCTCCTTCAAGTAAAGATTGAGCGGAAAGGCCCCTGCGATTCCAAAAAGCATAGTGAGTAACCACACAAGGCCAATGTTTTTAATCTGGATTTTTTTCGCTTCTCCATACGACCAAATGAAAAAAACCAGAACCATAAAGAGCAAATCGACGATGAAGGTGGTGGAAATCTTGTTTGCGAACATGCCCGCCATCGTTGCGCTAGGGTTTAGGTAGAGAAGAACGTTCCCTGTTTCTAATGAAACTTGAGCAACCTAAATATTAGGAAGTACGAAGCCAATGATGGCCAAGCTTAAGTAGAGCTTTTTCATGAATAGGAAATGAGGTAGAATCATAGCCCATTCTGTGCATATAGTTAAGCTGAAATATGAAGAGCAGTTTTAAGCTTTAATGGAGGACATGCCTCCGTCAACGGCAAGCACCTGTCCTGTAACCCAGCTGCTGCTTTGACTCAAAAGATATGCTGCTGCCTCGGCGATATCAGAAGCTTTACCAATTCTCTTCAGCGGATGTCTTTGTCCGTTGGCCTCTCTCTTTTGCTCGTTGTTCAAGAGTTTGGCGGCAAGGGGGGTGTCCGTGAGGGATGGAGCCACAGCATTTACGCGAATTTTTGGTGCGAGTTCGGCAGATAAGGCTCTTGTTAAACCTTCGATGGCTCCTTTGGAAGAACTTACCATGGAGTGAAAGTTGAAGCCCTGTTGCACTGCCACAGTAGAAAACAAAACAATGCTTGACTGTTCTGCGGCTTTTAAACTTGGAAGAGCAGCTTGCATCGACTTAATTGCTCCTCCAACTTGAAGTTTATAATCTTCTACGAAGTCAGATTCGCTCAAACGAGCAAATGGTTTAAGAACAATACGACCAGGGCAATAGGCCATTCCATCAAGTGGTTGAGGCAGAAAGTCAAGGTCTAACTTCTCATCCAAAACATCAAGTGGCTCATATTGAACTCCAGGAATTGGGTCCGGCTCGCTTGTGTTGTAGGTGGCTATTACTCGATGCCCCTCTGCTGCAAGTTTTTTGCAAAGCGCTTGGCCAATTCCGCTGGCTCCGCCGATAATGAGAAAAGTTTTTGTCATAATAAAGTCTTGAACCTGTTAAACACTCCTCAACAAGAAAGGTTTGTTTGAGCAGCAGGCGTGACTGGGCGTGGAATTCCCTAATAGGGGAATGCGTCTTCAAAAGGATAGAACTCTTTGAGGTCTATCAGTTCCAAGTCAACCTTGGAAGCCTTTATGAATTCTTGGCCTTTGATTGAAGGCAGGCCTTTGCGTTGGTAGCTGTAGTGTGGGTCTACAATGCGCAAATCATTGATGGACATAAGCTTAGGTCCTAGCTTCGTAAGGAATTTCTTACCTGACTTGATCTTACCATCTTCTATATTCAAGTAATAGCGATCTAGCGCCATATGTTTTCGAAACTTAGGGCCACTTAATTGCATCGGATCTACTTGAAGCGCACCCGGATTTTCCCAAGCCATCAACATGATGTTCGGGTCGTATTCGAGAAGAATCTTTTGCTTGCCTTTCTGATGAAGAGAAACTTCTATAGCCTTGTATTCTCCGTGCTGAATGCCTTTTAAATTCTTAAAGGGCTGGATGATATCTTTTGATCGGAACAGACTTGGTCGTGGAGCAAAATGCAGCCTCACTATGGAGTCCGCAGCGATGAAGCCGATAAAGCTTCTAGATGTACTCATACCTCGGTAGTATGCGATGAGTGCAGTATCACTTCGCACTGTGCAATGCAATTCCATCGGGCGATCAATCACATTTAAGCCCTGAGATTGCCCCAAAGTGTCCTTCCAAGAAATGACGAAGAGATTCTTTTCGATGTCTTCACAAATCACCTCCAATTCAATTTCCATAGTCTCAAGAAAAGCAGGAACAGTCCATTCTTGAACGGCATCAATCTGCGTCGGCATCATGGGGTTTTGAGCTCGAGCACTTGAGATGAGTAGGAGGGAAGTAGCAAAGAGGAACAGAACTCTTGCGTTATGTGAAAGAAGGTTGGTCATTTAGGTTGGTTGGCCGCGACTGAGTGTTCTATTTCCTGAAGACCAAAGAGTTCAAGATAGGGAACTTGTTGTCCTAATGAGCGATTCTAAATTTTCTCTTTTCAAATTCTACGGTGTACTTGAAACAGTCAAAAGTAGAGTAATCATATTCGCCAAAGTGTTCTAAAGTCAAGCCTTGATTCAACAGTGCTTGCACAACTTCAGAGAGCGCGTGATACCAGGTAACAAAGGTTTCAGCTTCAGAAGCTTCTCGTTCCGCATAACTCGATTCATTTTTTACAATGGCAGCATCATTAAAGTATCGATAATAAACCTTAGAAAAGTCGTCGTCGTACATCCACACACTTGGATGAAATTCAGCCATCACAAAGCGACCTCCAGCATTTATGGTTTGCGCTTGATAATGATCAGATCAGCTCGTCGAGCTCTCGAAACATCTTATTAAAATAGCGCCGTGCATTTTCACGGGAAGCAAGAAGGTAAATGATGTGACCCTGGTTGCTCAATTCGTAGAAGCCTTGTCCATTCAAGCGTATATCAGAGCTTTGAAATGGAAGCACTAAGGCGTATGTTTCAAGTAGAGAACGAAAACGTAGAATCATGCCGTGCGGACGCAGTTCGATGTTGCAAGTATTGTTGTTAGAATCTAACCTAAGGAGGTCGAATATTTCTTGGCTTGCAGAGTGAATCCACAATTTGGGTGAACCAATTCCGCCCCTCTTTAAGCGATCCATGAAGCCAAATGGGCTCCCGACTTCACGATTTATCGTACGCTCTAATTCTGGCTTGTTGTAGCTTACATTGTGCAACATACATAATAGACAACCAGCTTCTCAGAATGTTTGATGCTAGAGCTTCATTTTTTGAACGTGCGTTAAGGACGCATTTTCAAAAATTTGGATGCTATAAAGGGCTGTCGGAAGGTTTGGGAGAAGTAAGTGATTGCTTTTATTCAAGTCATTCTTCTTGAGAACGATTTGTCCATTGAGGTTTGAGATCCGCAGGCTGTAGTTGCCTTCTTGTTCAAAGTTCAGCTCTAGGTAAGTGTCTTGTTTGACGAGATAAAGAGCGTTTGACTTTGTTGCAGCAGCAACTGAAGGAACACTGCCGCAAACCCCGGGGTTCAACTGCTTCCAATTGTCAAATCTAGACTGTAACACATCTATCGGCTCAACTCCGTTTCCTGTGCCTGCAACATTGATATCAATGAAGAGGTCGTTCGCTTGGTCGTCGGGTCTCGCCACTCTAACAAAGGCAGATAGGGAAGAGGTGCCCTCTGTGAAACAGCGAGAGTCGGCACCTGCAACATTTGCACCTTGCAGAGCTTCCATGAGCTGATCCCCCATACAGCCATAGCTTCTGAGAAAGCGTGCTTCAATTGAGTCAAGGATGCCTTGCCCGAGCAAGATGTTTCCTTGAATGCTGTAATAAGATCCCGTGATGTGATTTTTGTAATCGAGGCAATCCGCTCCAGTGTAGGCAGCCGATCTTGGCGAACCTCCATTATAGTCAACAATACCGTACTGACGAACTCCTGGGGTTCCCGCAATGTCGTTGGCAACGAGCCAATCAATAATCTGCTGAGGACTCTTATTCGCGTTCATTTCATCGCGCGCATTGGCTTTGTTTCGATTGTCGAGTAAAGCCTGTGCGTGAATTCCACCAACACCGGGAAGCACTTCACTTATGACATAGGCTCCTTTGCTTCCTGGCCATACAATGCTGTCACCACAGGTGGCTCCAGCACTGCCGATTTGGGCTGTGAGGGTATCTACGGCAACAATAGAGAAGGTGTGTTGGGTCTGAGCTTGGAAGAAGAGCAACAGGCAAAGGATTGAAGTGAAGAGGTTTTTCATTAGGGATGAAGATTCCTTAAAAATAGAGAATCCTCCGTGATAAACGATGGACCACATGGGGAAGGACTACATCAGTTTTTCGGACAGCCATCTACTCAGTTCCTTTGCACCTACTTGATTCAGGTGGTTCGGGTCGTACCAATGAGCAGGATTCTCGAAAATCTCAGCAGGTGGAATCCAAAGCTCGCCCAATTCTTGATAGAGCTTAAGCTCGGATGGCTGCTTGAGGCTGCCCCCAAATGCTGGGAGATAATGGAAGCTCGCGACTGTATCTAGAACTTCCTACCCATGGTCGTGGTGAAGGGTTCTTGCCCAACATCATATCCAGAAGAATTACTTGTCCTTGCATTTCAAGCAAGAAGGCAGAATGCCCAAACCACTTAATGCGTGTTGCACGCTCGCGATATTGCTAAATTTCCAACGAACACAATTTCAGAACGTCAATGTTTTTTGACGGAACCCTTTTAAGGTCAGCTCCGAAGAAGTCCAGCATAACTTCCATATCTGGAGCAGCCATATTGGTCTCTACAAGGTTGATCCATGAATCTTCCTCGTAATGATTGGTTTTGCGGTATTGCTCTTTTTGCTCTTCGCTTGGGCTCGCTCCAAATTGTGGGCTCAGGTACAAGTAGGAGGTGGTAAATATGCTCAGTCCAAGAACTATGACCAGGCTGCTAAGACCAATGAAGCGCAAAACCTTTAACATGAATTTCAAGCCAGTTCGGTTTAAGGTGATATGAAGAAGAATTCTTCAAGCTCCCTTTCTACGCTTCGTCAGAGTCGAAATTTTAATTGAAGGGCGAAATGATTTATTCGGACGAAATTGCTCTAATTCAATTCGGTGTTTCCAGTTATAAACTTGAGCTTATATAGAAAGGAATCTATGCGCCAAATACCATCCGCTTCGGTTAAGTGTAAATCGTAAGTACCAACATAATCTCTGCTTTTTCCGTTTTTCGCGTCAGCCTTGAAGTGTGTTGCCGTTGCGTAACAGAAAACGGTGGCACCATCAGCGTCGAAGTCGACAACGATGTTTCCAGCCAAGTGATTTACAGAATCGAGATCTGCAAAAGCGCTTGCCCATTCATCGCATATGTCGGAAGAAAAGCGCATTCCCGCAGAACCTCCCAGAGAAGTATTGTCGAAGTGAAGTTCTGGCAAGAATACTTCCGATTGAAGCGCACTCCAATTGTAGTTGTCTGTGTGAATAAAGAGGCGGTTTACAATTTGAATGACTTGTTCCGTGCGAGTCAGGCTAACAACTTTTTCCATGAGATTGGCGTGGATTTGTGGAGCGAAAGTTAGCGAAAGGAGACTTCAAAATTCAGACGTAAAGAGTCTGTTTCGAAACTTTTTTCTTTCGTGAAGAATAACGAGATTTGATTTTGTCCCTATCAATGAAAATTAAGCTAAGTCTGACCGTGTTGCTCGGCTTAATAAGCATTAGTTCTATTGCTTAAGAGAACGATGCCGACGAACTGTTGAAGTCCGTTCGCAATGAGTACCGAACCCTTTCCACCGTAATCAGTGAGTGCGAGAATTAAGGAGATTGCAACTTCTTCTTGAATGAGCTGGTGCTCAATAAATCTTGAGCGCATTGGCGTGCAGTAGGCAACTATAGAAAGACCGTTCGCTATTGGTATAGTGATGATCCGAGCAATTGCGACGATTGTCAAGGAGTATTACGTTTTGTACAAGTGACTGAGCTAGGAGCCTCTTCGCACTCGAAGGAAGAGTATACGTTAAGGACGGTAAGCTCTTATTTCATTTCGTGAAATCAGAGAATGAAGAAAAGAAGGAAGTCAGACGTTCGTATTATGTTGACGGCAGAATTTTCCGTCTGCAGTTGGGTGAAAAGGAGGTCCATCTCTATCAAGAGGCTTTAGATAGAATGGATAAAGATCTGATGAGGCGAGCTAAGCGGATTCAGGATGTGTTTCTAAACTCATTCTAAATCACCCTTTCTGTTGTTTTGGATATGCTCGTTGTAGAGCTCCACAGATCTTCTGATTTGACTGCTCGCAAGCTGACCGAAAAGCAGACCAATTCCAATTCCGCCACCTCCGGCTACTAAGGCTTCCGCTTGAAAGATTCCTCCGGCGAGATAAGATCCAGCAGTGAATCCAATCAATCCTCCGCCAAGGCTAGAGGATAGGGCTGCGATGCTCATGTTTCTTTTTGATTTCTTGAAAAAGGATAAAGCATCTTGTGAGCCTGAATCCCGAATCATTTGTTCAATTTGAAAATTTCCTATCGGAATTCCATTTTGCCGAAAGTCCGTCCGTCTTTTACCACTTCCAAGAATTTCAATACTCTTAAGTCGACTTCGACTCTTCTCAACGCTACGCAATTTCCCTAGCTCAAAAGGCTCGAAACTTCGCGTAAAACCCGGACGATCTTCGAATTTTACTAAACTGGAAAGACATTGGTACAGCAGATAGCGGACGCGTGCTTCATGTGTTTTGGAAATATTAAAAGCAGGCTGTTCAATGTGAAAGTTGGCTTCACCGAGTTTTACCAAACGATCTTCTGAGCGATAAATCAAATCCGCTTCAATGTGAGCAGAGCCCAAGCGCGCGTTTATATCGTCGATTTCTTTCAGATTCAACAATTTGATGCGTAAAATCAAAGGCTTTTGTTCAAGCGTATCTCTCGGTCGAATGGTTCTTAAATATTCCATTAAGCTGCGCTCAAATCCAATATCGAAGCGAATTGGCACTTTCTTGTTGAGCATTCCCACGCTTGCTATTCCAAGGCTAGCCTTATTTCGGCGAGCATCGATCACCTCCTGAACGTAGTACGGTAAGCCTGGGATTACAACTTGTTCGAATGCTAGGGAGACAGTTACTTCTTCTTGAGCTTTTACCTGCGATGCATTCCATCCAAGAAGGAGGATATGGAAGATGAAATGTATTCGAAGGCTCATTTAGTAATAATCTCGTCTTTCGACCCTTCAAAGAAAAATAAAAGGACGCTGCTTCTCACAGATTGCCCTTTGACGTATTATGATCAAAGCCTAAGGCATTCACCACAGAATCGAAAGGGTTTAGCGTTTGATTGAAGTTGAGTTGACCTGCCTGTTATCTGTATTAAGAGCAAGTTAAGAACCTCCGAGGTGCAAAAGCATTCGCAAACGGACCTAGAAGAAAGGCTTCTCAATTGCATCTAGCTGATTTTGAAAGCATACCTTCGCGCCGCCATAAAGCACACTATTTGAAGAACTTCAGACAGCTGGGATTGTCTCCCGATACAGTAAAAGTCCTTGAGAAGATGGGATTTGAAAAACCCACTCCTGTTCAAGAGCAGGCAATTCCAATGCTCTTAGGAAGCGACCCTACCGACTTCATCGGACTAGCTCAAACCGGAACGGGTAAAACAGCCGCATTCGGGCTACCACTCATGGAGCTTATCGATCATAAGTCTTCTGCTACTCAGGCGCTTATCATGGCGCCAACAAGAGAGTTGGGACAACAAACGGCAAAGCAGCTCGTGGCTTTTTCAGCCAAAAACGACTTGAACGTTGAGGTGGTTTATGGTGGAGCACCAATAGATCGACAGATTAAAGCGCTTAGAAAGGCCGTGCAAATCGTAGTGGCAACGCCGGGCCGTTTGCTCGACCTCATTCGAAGAAAAGCCATACGCCTTGATGAGGTGAATTATGTTGTTCTCGACGAAGCCGACGAAATGTTGACCATGGGATTCAAAGAAGACATCGACGACATTCTCTCTCATACTTCTGAAGGTCGCTCCACTTGGTTGTTTTCTGCAACTATGCCACCTGAGATTCGCAAAATCATCAAGAAGTACATGGAAAAGCCTTTGGAGCTTTCCATCGATTCAAAAGACAAAACCAACAAGGACATCAGTCACAAGTACATTGTGACGAAGACTTCGAATAAAATTCCTGCTTTACGACGCTTTCTGGATATTCAACCCGACATGCGTGGAATCATGTTTTGCAGGACTAAGAGAGAAACTCAAGAGATTGCTGACGACCTCGGCAATATGGGTTATGGTGTAGAAGCTTTGCATGGTGACCTTTCTCAAGGGCAACGCGACTCAGTAATGCGACGCTTCAAGGCGCGATCGATGCAGCTCCTAATTGCCACAGATGTGGCGGCACGTGGTATAGACGTGAATGATTTGACGCATGTCATTCATCACAAACTACCAGACCAACTTGAGAGCTATACCCACCGTAGTGGACGTACTGCCCGTGCCGGGAAAAAAGGTATTTCTATTGCTTTCATCAACTCAAGGGAAACACGACGCATCAAGGAAATTGAGAGTCGTCTGAAGATTCAGTTCGAACACATTGAAGTACCGAGCATAGATGAACTTAAGGGCAGTAGACTAAGCCATTGGGCGAACTTGATCATCAACACCAAAGTAGATGATCAATCGGAAGATATTTTAGGTCAGTTGAAGGAGCATTTTGAGCATTTAAGTAAAGAAGACATCCTTCGACGTTTGATTACAACTCAGCTCGACCATCTGATGACTCGAGACGGTGAGAAATCTGATTTGAATGAATCCCAAGCAAGAGGTAAGGGAAGAGGTGAGGGTTCCAAAACGAACCGATACTTTATCAATGTGGGTACTATGGATGGAATTACCAAAGGTGATCTCATTCATTTCTTATCAGACATATCAAGATTAGATCGTCAGCACTTTAGTGAAGTTTCCCTTCAGAAGAGCTGCGCATTCTTTGATGTTGACCAAGCGAAAATTGAAGGCTTCCCCGAGAAGTTTGAAGATATAGAGATTGAAGGTCGTTCTATCCGTGTAAACCGCGACGACGACGCACCTCGACCCAAGAAAGGATCTTTCCGTTCTAGAGGTGGTTCAGTTGGTGGTTCAAGATCCGGAGGCGGAGACAAAGGATACTCTGCAAAGTCAAAACGAGGCGGAGGAAAGGATTACGGTAAGCCACGTCACAAAGGAGGAGGACGCGATTCTGGTAAGCCAAGAGGCTCAGGAGGTAAACGAAAGTACTAGTCTTGCTTGCGATCGCCGGAACCTCTGTTTGGGCGATTATTTCCACGATTTCTGTTCGATTTTGATCGCGGTTTGCAATTTCGCTTTCCACTGGATCGACTACCGCGGCCACGGTTTCCACCACCACGGCTTTCAGCACGCCATTCAGGCCCTTTTCCAATTTCTATTGGAGGATTTAACTTATCTACGCTCATCTCAATTAAGTTTTCAATGCGCGCAAATTTGCCCATCTCTTTTGGGCTTATGAAAGTAACGGCCTCACCTTTCGCATCAACACGCGCCGTGCGGCCTATACGGTGGACGTAATCTTCTGCATCGTTGGGAACGTCATAGTTCACAACCATGTTCAAGTCTTTGATGTCAATACCACGACTCATCACATCTGTTGCAACTAACACTCGAATGCGACGTGCCCGAAACATGCGCAAAACTTCTTCGCGTTCCGATTGGTCTAACATCGACGAGATGCCTCGGGCCTTAAAGCCTGCCTTTTTAAGGGAGGAAACAATTTCAGAAACCTTGCTCTTGGTTGATGTGAAAACGATTACGCTGTCGTAATCAGGTCTA
>CAXAIH010000039.1:0-11132 GCA_963968755.1 uncultured Flavobacteriales bacterium | reverse complement strand
CTATTGAGCCGGGTCACCTCTTGAAAGGGATTTTTGAGACATACGAACACGTTCCAAATTTTTTAATCAAGAAATTAGGTGTCAACGTTGATGTTATCAAACAAGCGCTCGATCGAATGGTCGAGAAATATCCAAAGATGGAAGGAGCCAATGTCTATCTGTCGAACGACTCGATTAAGATGTTGGCCGAGGCAGAGAAGTCACTAAAGACTTTCGGAGATGATTATGTCGCCATCGAACATTTACTTCTGGCAAGTCTGTCGGCGAAAGATCAAGTGGCTCAATTGTTTAAGGACAGTGGTGTTGATGCAAAGTCTTTGAAAGCCGCCATCCTAATAATGCGTCAAGGAAAAAAAGTTGAAAGTGCAAGCGCTGAAGCTACCTATGGTGCATTAGAGAAATATGCCGTCAATCTCAATAAGATGGCCAACGAGGGCAAGTTGGACCCGGTCATAGGCCGCGACGATGAAATTCGCAGAGTTTTGCAGATTCTTTCTCGAAGAACCAAAAACAACCCAATTCTAATAGGTGAGCCAGGGGTTGGTAAAACCGCCATAGCAGAAGGCATAGCACATCGCATCATCAACGGTGACTTGCCTGACAACCTTCAGAAGAAGCAGCTCTACTCTCTGGATATGGGAGCTCTAATTGCAGGGGCAAAATACAAGGGCGAGTTTGAAGAACGTCTAAAGTCAGTTGTTAAGGAAGTTACTGGTTCAGATGGTGATATCATCCTCTTTATCGATGAGATCCACACGCTAGTAGGAGCTGGTGGTGGAGAAGGGGCAATGGACGCTGCGAATATTCTAAAACCCGCTTTAGCTAGAGGTGAACTTCGCGCCATTGGAGCAACTACGCTGAAGGAGTACCAAAAGTATTTTGAGAAGGATAAAGCGCTCGAACGAAGGTTCCAGACCGTATTGGTCGATGAGCCAGATATGCAAGATGCAATTTCGATTCTTCGAGGATTGAAAGAGAAGTACGAGACACACCACAAAGTGCGCATAAAAGATGAGGCGATCATAGCTGCTGTTGAATCGAGTACACGTTACATTACAGATCGTTTTCTTCCAGATAAAGCGATTGACTTAATCGATGAGGCTGCTTCAAAACTGAGAGTTGAAATCAATTCTATGCCAGAGGAACTCGACGAGGTGGAACGTAAATTGCGTCAACTCGAGATCGAACGGGAAGCCATCAAAAGAGAAAAGGACCAAAAGAAGCTTTCCGCATTAAGTGGTGAAATCGCTGAGCTTTCAGATGCTCGGAATGAACTGCACAGTCAGTGGCAAGCGGAAAAAGGAATTGTTGAGTCTATCCAGAGTGCGAAAGAAGAAATTGAAGGCTTGAAGATGGAGGCTGAGCGCGCAGAGCGTGAGGGTAACCTTGGTAAGGTAGCCGAGATTCGTTATGGCAAACTCGTCGAATTAGCAGAGGAACTTAAGAAGCGTGAAATAAAGCTGAGTGAACTTCAGGCATCCGGAAGCCAAATGCTCAAGGAGGAAGTGGAGGCGGAAGATATCGCTGAGGTTGTTTCAAAATGGAGTGGTATTCCTGTCACGAAAATGCTGAAGTCTGAAATCGAGAAACTTCTAAATCTTGAAGATGAACTTCACAAGCGCGTCGTAGGACAAGAAGAAGCCATTCGAGTTCTAAGTGAGGCGGTTCGTAGAAATAGAGCGGGTTTAAGCGATAAAAACCGACCTGTAGGCTCCTTCATCTTCATGGGAACCACAGGAGTTGGGAAAACAGAACTGGCCAAAGCCTTGGCTGAGTTCTTATTCAATAACGAGTCGGCTCTCACCAGAATAGATATGAGTGAGTATCAAGAACGTCACTCGGTCTCTAGATTGGTGGGAGCACCTCCAGGCTACGTTGGATACGATGAGGGCGGACAATTGACAGAAGCTGTTCGAAGAAAGCCTTACAGTGTTATTCTCTTGGATGAAATTGAAAAAGCACATCCGGATGTATTCAACATTCTTCTTCAAGTATTGGATGACGGACGTTTAACAGACAACAAGGGAAGACTAGCGAATTTCAAGAATTGTATCATCATCATGACCTCCAATTTAGGCTCAGATGTCATCTATCAGAATTTTGAAGATGCCGATAAGCTGCCCAAAGAAAAGGTCATTGAAAAGACCAAGTCCGATCTGATGGAAGTCCTTAAGCGCAGCCTAAAACCCGAGTTTTTGAACCGAATTGATGACATCTTACTCTTCAGTCCATTGACGAAGCTTGAGGTCACCCAGATTGTTAAAATTCAACTTAGGGGCTTAGTTCAGCTGTTGAAAGAACAAGACATCAATCTAAAATTTACGCAAGACTCAATCGCTATGCTGGCGGATAAAGGATTCGATCCACACTTCGGCGCCCGTCCAATAAAACGAATGATTCAAAGAGAGATTCTTAATGAGCTCTCCAGAAAGATTCTCGATGGAAGCGTTCAAAAAGGCCAAGAGATCGTTCTCGACAACTTCGATGGAAGCTTTGTGTTCCGTCAAGCCATTGAGACGGACGACTTGTTAGAGGTAGAAGCATAATAGCATAAAGTGAAGCTTTAAAGCCCGAAGAGGAAATTCTTCGGGCTTTTTTGTTCAAAACCAACTCTTCTCGGGTTTCATCGTCGTACAATCCATGTATTTTTGCAGCAATTACAGAATATTGGGGAAAGTAGGCCTTGTCATATCATTCATCCTTTTAGGACCTATCTCGCATGCACAGATTGTTCTGAAAGGAGATAACAGCTGGAAGGCCTTCCCGACGTATCAATCTGGATGGACCTCTCCTGATTTTGACGATTCATCCTGGGGGAATTCATTAAGTCCATCACCAAATGTTGTTTCTCCAGTCGTTCCTGGAAGCGGAACGATGTGGATAGATCCATACAGCGATACCCTATATTTAAGGAAGTCTTTCGAGCTCAAAGGCAACTGCGTAGAAGCTCCCATTACCATTTCGTGCGACAATGAGTTTGAACTCTACATGAACGACAGTCTGGTTGGTATTGGCAAGAACCTCGGCTTGTACTACAATTTTAGTCTTACCCCCTTTTTGCGAATTGGCAATAACACCATTGCAATCAAAGCGGTCAATTGGAATACGGGACCATATCTTGTTTCACTCTACTCTGAAGTAGTTTATACTTCTTCTCCAGTTATCGAACTTACGGCAGACGATACGGTTTGTCCAGGCTTTGGGTCTAGTTTTCAAGTTATTCCGAATTACCCAAGTTATTCATGGAACACAGGGGATACGACAAAAGGAATTGCCGTGGATTCAGCTGGTATATATTGGGTAGAGACGTTGGATGCCAATGCATGTCTTTGGGCAGATACGGTCAAGCTCTTTGAGCATACTCTGATTCCGATTGAGCTGGGTCCCAATCAAAACATATGCGCTGGAGATACTATCGAGCTTGGCTCTTCCGGCTTTGATCAAATCTTGTGGTCAAGTGGGGATAACGGCGATACAACGAGCGTCTTTAGCAGTGGTAACTATTGGTTTAAGGGTTGGGATTCCAATGGATGCTTGAGCCGTGATAGTTTGAATGTACTGGTCTTTGACTTTGCAACCATTTCTTTGGGGGATGATGTTGAGAGCTGCACGGGTGACACCGTCCGTCTAGATGCAAGTTTCCCTCAATCCTCATATGTATGGAGTCACGGTGGGCGAGCGAGTAGCTTGGATATCACGAAAACGGGTCGCTACACGGTTACAGTCACCAATTTCTGTGGTTCTGTATCCGACGATATCTATGTGAGCTTTGCGGATTTATCGGATTTTGAGATTGATCATCAACAATACCTCTGCCCGAACACCTATCTCATTTTAGATGCTGGGATTGATTTTGCTCATTACGAATGGAGCAGTGGGGATAGCACGAAGGAAACGGCCATTACATCGGCTGGAGTGTATTACTTGGATCTTAGTGATGTATGTGGAAACGAGGTTTCGGCGGAAATTCGCGTGATTGATGAGATCGACTACGAAGCGCTAATTCCTATGGCGTTCACGCCTAACAAGGACGGCCTAAATGAGCAATTTGAAACGCTCTTCCCTTCTGAGCGCTATTTTAAAATGACCATATTCAATCCTTGGGGGGAAGTCGTGTTTGAAACCTATGATCCGAGAATGCCTTGGGGAGGAGATGATTTACCAGCAGGCACATATACCTACGAGATTTGGTATTCCGATTGTTTGAATCAGTTCAAAAACAAAGTCGGTACAATCGCGCTGATACGTTGATTATTGCTGGCTGGTTGCTGAAACCTTGCCCGTCTTGCCATTTAGCTTATTCGTGTAGCCATCAAAGGGCACGACGTAGCAATCTTTAAAACCTTTTCTTCTATATTTCTTCAATGCATCTTGAGCGGAAAGTAGACTAGAATAGGCTCCCGAATACACGCGCTTCCAACCATCATCGAACTCAAGTATCTGATACCAGCCAAGTTTTGTGGGAGCCTTTGTTTCGGCAGGAACTTGAAAGGCTGAAAGCTGAATGAGGTATACCAAACCTTGAACGTTGTCGAGGCTTGTGCTGCTGCTGGCGTCCATTACACTTCCACTAGAGGCTCCTGAGCCACCACCGGCACCTTTACCAACCACAAAAGCTCCTTCGAAACCGCGCAATTTGTATTCGTCACGTAGTTGCTCTGCTGCAGCTCGTCCTAGCTCTTTACCTAGAAAAATTCGAGTGTATCCATCATAACCTTTTTCGAAACTCAAATCTTTAATTCCCTTGTATTTCGACTTGCTTGGAGTGCCCATCACCGATTCTAATTGAACCATAAAGCCAGTGCCACCATCGTCCATAGTGGGTTGGTTTACCTCGCTCTGATCAGTTGTGTTCTGCGGATCTGTGGGTGGAGCACTTGCGCTCGTAGTATCTAAAGCAGGTCCTGAATTTTCGCTCGCTAACGCTGCTTCGGCAGCAACATCTTTGTTTGACTTGCAAGCAAAAATCGAAACGCTTAAAAAGATGAATATCGCAAGTTGGCCGTACATAATAGTGGCATTGGATTCAATCAAAAGTATAAAAAGAAGACTTAATGCTTTCCACTTACCCCTCTGATGCATACACTAAGGGCTTTTGTGAAATGCTGCCAGTTGAATGACTCAAATACATAAGCTCTACCGCCTTCGGCTATATGCCGTGCATGTTCATTGTTTTCGAGCAGAAGTTGAATGTAATTTCCGTAGGATTGTGCATCATCGGCAATCAGTACATGATCCCCATCTTTTGCTTTTAAGGATTCATTCACCAAGGTACTCGTGATGCATGGAACTCCCATTGCCATGGCCTCTAGCAACTTATTCTGTAAACCTGAGCCCATAAACATGGGGGCTACAAAAACCTTGCTCCTAGCGTAAGATTCTCGAATATCATCGACCCAACCGCCAATCTCCACCTGCTCAGAGGCCAACTGTCTAACTGTGCTGTTAGGAGCTATTCCGGAGATCAACACTTTAGGCTTTAAACCTTTCTTGTCGAGGATAGGGAGCACTCTATTCACCAAAAAACTCGCGGCCTCCACATTAGGAGGGTAATTCATATTCCCAGTAAATACTAGGTCCACATCTTTTGGAGTCTCAGGGAAATCAGAGAACTTGCTAGAGATTCCATTTGGGATTACACCAATTTCCGACTTATGCGGATGTCCTATTTCATTCCTATCACGCTCGGAAATAATCACTTTGTGATCGAATTGATCGAAGCAATAGGTTTCCATTTTTGCCAATCGAATAGATTCCAATCGATAGATGAGACTCATGGGGAAGCTGGCAGTTTCGCTACGCCTTTTCATGCCCGCGCTCAAAGCATCCATGTAGTCCAAAGTCTTTGGGATCAATGGGTAATCAGTAGCGTAATGGGCCGTCCTAATAAGTTGGCAATAGATGAACTTTGGTTTGAGGTCTTCAATGATTTTGTTCAACCTGCGGTGAAGTCCTTTCTGGTAGAAATAGTGATGTTGAAATGGTTTACTCGAGAAGAGTCCGAGAAAGAGGTTCCAGAGAATTCCCAATCGATTCAACCTTAGTATGCTCATTTTGCTGCAATAGTCTGTTAGTGCCTGATAATCTGACTCCGTGACCTTTTTGTCTGATATGCAACAGAGGTGTACATCAAACTCCTCAGAAAGTTCTTTGATTTGATGAAAAGCTCTCAGTTTGTCTCCCTTTTCCAAAGGGTAGGGGAAACGCGAGAGTATGACCAACAGCTTTTGTCGCTTCACTATTTAGATTTTCCTCGAAACAATTGAAAGAAGCGTTTTAGGCTTTCTCGGTAAAAGTCAAGCTGTAAGAAGCTAGCATCCGTACTTGCCTTGAAGGTCAGAAAGATGCCTATCGGGGACAGCACAAAGGTTGCCAACCACATACCAGCGATGGGACCCATTTCCCCTTGCTTAATGAGCTTTTCACCCGTAATGGAGGTGATGTGAAAGAGTAGGAAGAAGAGGATGGAGACAATTACGGGCATACCAAGCCCACCTTTCCTAATCAATGCGCCCATAGGTGCGCCGATGAAAAAGAGAACAATGCAAGCTACCGAAAGCGTGAATTTTCGGTGCCACTCGATGTCATGTCGATTGATGTACTTCTCTCTCGATATTAATTCTTCCTTGTAAGCGCTAAGTGTGGTTTTGTGGTTACGCGCGTTGTTGATGGCTTGCTCGAACACGAAGCTCAAGCGTTTAGGTTCTATTCCCGCTAAAAGGGAGGCTTGATCATCTGCCGGGATGTACTGCTTCTCCAATTGAAAACTGTCGGCAAGCAGCTGACTAAAGGCTTGTGTTTTCTTCATGAAAGCACTTTGACGCTCGAAAACCTTCATCTTCAGCGTGTCCATTTCTGCGCTCAGCTGACTGATATTTAACATTTTGTAGTTATCCTTAAATCGCTCTTCATCTGAGCGGTTGAGCTCAAAGCCCGCCAAAGGAACCCGCACAATTTCCTTCTTAAACCGCGACTGAAAGTGCGGTTGATTTTTTCCTTTCATCTCCTGGTAACTCACTCCTTCCTTGAGTGTGAGAATCAGATAGTCTCCTTTCGGCGAAAGATCCATTCTCCCGCTGTCTGCACGAATTACTTTTTTGTTCCCCTTACGGTCGGTATGATCGTAGATAAGAATGTCTTCAAGGGTGTTGGTTTTTTTGTTGTTGTGAGCTACACGAATTACGTAACCATCTATCTCTTTGTAGTACACCTTATCTTGAATGTCGATGGCGGGTTTTTTATGCCTGATGTCGTAGAGCAGGGTTGCAAACTTCAAATTTGCCCTTGGCCAAGCATAATTGGAGAATATGAATGCACCTATGCTGGTGATG
Organism: uncultured Flavobacteriales bacterium; assembly: GCA_963968755.1. Classification (GTDB taxonomy): domain Bacteria; phylum Bacteroidota; class Bacteroidia; order Flavobacteriales_G; family Salibacteraceae; genus UBA4419. The sequence goes on along the minus strand of CAXAIH010000039.1, from coordinate 3,801 downwards.
AAGATGAATACCGTGAGCGGAAACATGATGCGTTTTAGGGAGAGCCCTGAAGCCTTGAGAGCTACCAATTCATAATGTTCACCCAAGGTGCCAAAGGTCATGATGGAGGACAAGAGGACCGCCAAGGGCAGCGCTAGAGTGACCAAGTTGGCGGAAGCGTAGAAGAGGAGTTCGATGATGACATTCCACTCGAGCCCTTTGCCGATCATTTCATCTACATACTTCCAAAGAAATTGCATCACCAATATGAAGAGGGTGATGAAAAATGTCAGCACAAATGGACCTAGGTAGGTCTTGAGAATAAGATTGTAAAGTTTCTTCACCAGGAATTTCTCGGAAGGGCAAAGATAAGGCCAAGCTTTTGCCTAGGAGCCTAAGATGTGAAGCAATTCGTGAACCTGACTTTCCCAAAGCATACTTGCGCCCTCTTTTTCGTCGAGTTCAGCAAAATCTGTAATGATAAGTGCGGCTTCTTTTGTGAGTTTGTCGATTTTGATTCGAAACTCGAAATAGCAGTCAGTGCCTTCATCATCAGACCATTGGAATCGAATTGACTCTCCGGCCTTCTTGTTCAGAAGAACAGCTTCCTCCTCAGCGTCGTCCCAAATGAAAAAGAAACGGTCATCCTTGATGTTCACATTGTCTGCGAACCATTCCGACAAGCCACTTGGAGTTGCAAGTCTGTTATACAGAATGTTTGGTGATGATTTTACTAAAAATTCAAGTTCGTACTTTTCTTTTGCCATGTGGGTTGGACTTAGCCCCTGCAAGATAAACAAAGGAACGAGACTTTCATCGTCTCAATCGATGGCTCATTTCTTCAGTAAATTTCGATGGAGCCAGACCCTCTCGGAAGAGTTAGCCAGGCGGCTCCATAGGTAATGTGAAAGTAGGATAAAACTGAAGCCGACAAAAGAGCCGGCTAAGATGTCCTCCAGGAAATGTTGTGATAAGTAAACTCTGGAGAAGGCCACGATCACTGCGACCATCATAAAAAACCATCGTTGCTTTGGGTACAGCAGAGCTAATCCGAAATAGATAGCAAAGGCTGTAGTGCTATGGCCAGAAGGAAAAGAGTGATGAAAATGAACATCTACGCCTGGAACGAAATACAGCGAATCACTCTCGGCAAATACACGGGCTGGTCGCGGAAGGGAAAGACTTCGCTTTACGATTTGGGTGCCAATGGAGGCAATTGCCCCTCCTGTAAAGAGCATTAGCGTCTCCCAATGTTTTCTGAAGAAGGCTAGTAGTAGAATAGCATAGAGCATATAGCCATCGCCCAATACAGTAGTGTATTTGAAAAATACATCGAGCCATGGCTTGTGTTGTGCATTGATTGCCAGATGCAATTCCTGCTGTTCGGTGAACAATACAAGCAAGAAACAGGGGAGTGCAAAGCTTAAGTAGGGGGCAATTAAAACTCTTCTGCTGGACATCTTTTCAAAAATATCTTTTTCAATCTGCTAGACAGTAAAATTGTAGCAACTGAAATTCTATATTTGCCGCCTCAATTTTTGGCGAGGTAGCTCAGTTGGTTAGAGCGTCGGATTCATAACCCGGAGGTCAAGGGTTCAACTCCCTTTCTCGCTACAACAAGTTTTTGATTTTAGAAAAGCTCCTTTTCAGGGGCTTTTTTTTGCTGGGATGAGATAATTTTCTTCTCAACCAAACACAAATCGAGATTGATTTGTTTTGGCTTTGACAAAAGATTAAAAGTTCAAAAACCCTTCAATTAAGCCTATGGCAATTTTTATTTTCATTCTAGTGATTTGGTACGGAGGCTTATTCTTCCAAACCTGCTTCCTTCATCGCTACGCCGCTCATCAAACCTACACGATGAGTAAATTTATGGAGAAAGTATTCTATGTACTTACCTGGATTTTTCAAGGAACAAGTTATTTGAGCGCTTACGGTTATGGAATCATGCATCGGATGCACCACGCGTACGCTGATACTGAAAAGGACCCTCATTCGCCTAAGTACGACAAGACTCTTTTCGCTATGATGATGAAGACCAAAAGGGTTTATCAGGAAATCAACAAAAAGCAGGGTGAAGTGGATGAGGTATTTACGAACAATATCCCTCAATGGAAGAGTTTCGATCTATTTGCCAGTTCAATGTATTCGCGCCTCGCTTGGGCTGCTGCTTATTCTGCCTTCTTCTATTTTTTTGCAACGGCTTGGTGGCAATGGTTGTTTCTACCAATGTTGTGGTTGTTGGCACCCATTCATGGAGCAATCATCAATTGGTTTGCACACATTTACGGTTACGTTAATTTTAAAGTGAAGGATACCTCCAAGAACTTCCTTCCATTCGATTTCCTGATGTTAGGGGAGGCCTACCACAACAATCATCACAAGCGCAGCAACAATCCAAACTTTGGAGGAGTGCGCTGGCACGAAATTGATCCTACCTACTGGGTCATGCGCGTGCTCGATTTATTGGGTATCATTCGACTCAAGAAGACCAGCGCCTAATCTTCGTAGATGTCGTACTTGGCTGAGACGGACTTCATGAGTGCCTGATCTGCGAAATCCTCATCGGTCATCTTCGAAAGCGCTTCTAGAAAATCATCAAAGCGTCCATTCTTGAAAATGGTGAGCATCTTACCACCCTTTTCAAACTTCGCTTCATGCTACACATTAGGAGGAATGGTAATCGTATCTCCTGCCTTCAGGGTGATGGTTTCATCATCAAAAATGAGCTCCATTTCGCCGACCAGCATGTAGAAGACTTCAGTCATGATTTTGTGATGATGCCGCTTCAAATGAAAACCTGGTTTCAGGCTATCTTCTACCATGCAGAGCTCCCCATTGGTCTGTTCAGACGAAAGCTTAACAAAGCAATGATCTTGGGAGTAGTTGTAATTGTCTCCTTCTCCTTATCGAATTAATTCTTGTGTCTTTAGCATGACTAGTCCTCTTTGTTGGTTGTGATGATGCTTTTAGAGTGAACCTATAAACTGGAGAAAGACTTCTTTATGAAGTTCAAGGTTCATATTTGCTGAGAGCGCCACACGTGCGATGTAATCCTTGTCGCCTTCTTTGGTTGTTCCCTGGGTGGAAGTTGCTGGAATCGTCCAATAACAACCCTTTAACTGACCATAGCTGACGCAATACTTGCTCTCGTTTGGGATTTTCGAAATCATCAAATCGATTAATTTCAAGTTCAACTCCCTTTTGTATGATTCTTGTTCTTCTTCAGTAGCCCCTTTCGTTGGAAGGTCTAAGGAGAATACAGATGGCTTGAAGCCTTGCGCTGCGAGTTCTTCGGAAACAAAATTGATTTTGGCCGTTGGTAAGCTCTCCTCAATAAAGTTTACGAATGCCCGAGTATTCGAATATGCATCTTGAATCCTTTGATTCATCGATGGTAGTTGATTGGCCAGGATTGAATATTGAAGATCAGTAGCTTCATTGTCGCAGAGGCTCAAGTGCAGTTCGACCTTATCCATTAAGTCTTCGGTGTTCTCATTTCCTACACAATAGCCGGCGGTGCATTGTCCTCCACTTGGGAATTTCGATCCACTCACATAAGAGATGCAGCGAACCGTCGACAGAATTTCACCTTCTCCTAAAAAGAGCACATTCGGACAAAAGGTTTGATCTAAAATGAAAACAGGGTCAATGGCGGTTTCACCTGTCGCGGTGTGGCGTTGGGCGCTCAATGCTGCCTTTAGTTTGTCGAGTTCAGGAACTTCTACTCGAGGATTGGTAGGAATCTCCGCGATGATGTAGGGAACAGCATCGGCCTGTGCGATTTGGTCCAAAACGAGTTCTACACTCTGAACCATATCG